>DASYYE010000396.1:0-2567 GCA_035946955.1 Streptosporangiaceae bacterium
TGGCCCAGCCAGCCCCGGGTGGCCGCGGGCCGGTTGGTCACCCAGAGTGTGTACCGCCAGCCGTCGTCGGCCTCGAACAAGGACAGCTGGGCACCCGGGTGCGGCCGTTCGCGGCGGGCGAAGACGCGCATCTTCTCGGGCCATCCGCCCAGCTGGTCCCCGGCAGGGTCGTCGCGCAGCAGGCCGGTCAGCTCGGTGACGTGCGCTTCTTCGATCCAGCACCGCCGGTGCCCGTCGTCCAGATCGCCGCAGGCCTCATCGGCGTGCCGCTCGCGGACCTCACCTTGCTCATTCACCGCGATCTACCAGACCTGGACCCGTGACGGCCGTGATCGCGGCCTTCTCCCGCCTCGCCCAAAGTTCACCGGTGGGACACCTGCAGACTTTGCGGCGGGAGAGCGACGCTCTCCTGTCGGGCGTATGCCGTCAGCGCGAGTGGCGAGTGTGCTGGTGGGGGGTCATTTGGCCTGCTGGGCGGTGACGGGAACGGCTGGGCTGTCGGCTGGGTGGGCACGTCGTCGGCGTAGGTTGCCGACGAGCACGCGTGCTGTTATGGCGGGGCGCAGTAGCCGGGCCGGTGAGTCAAGCAGGCCGGTGACGCGCAGGAATTGCTGAGTGAGCACGGGATCGTGTTCGGCCGCGGCCTGCAGTCGGTTGATGTAGGCGTTGATGGCGCGTACCGGCACCGGGCGTGACGCCGACACCGTAGGGATGGCCAGGTCGGCGCCGGTGGTCAGCTGCCAGGCGGCGCTGACAGGCTTGGCGGCGGCCCGGAAGAACCGGCGGGCCAGTTCCGGCTCGCCGCTGGCCAGGCTGTCCCGCAGCGCGGCCGCTTCCAGCGCGGCCACCGACATGCCCTGCCCGTAGATCGGGTTGAAGCTGCAGATCGCGTCCCCGATGACCAGAAGCCCGGCGGGGAATTTGCGCAGCCGCTCGTAGCGGCGCCGCAGGTTGGCCGGGAACCGGTGGGCGCGGATCTCGGTGAGCGGTTCTGCATCGCGGATCGCGGCCAGGACGCGCGGTGGAGCGACGCTTGAGGCGAAGGCAAGGAACCCGTCTTCGTCGGCTGGCGGGTGATGCCCGCCGTATCCGGCCAGCGTCAGGATCCAGCGGTTTCCCTCCTGCACGAACAGCGCCATGCCGGTGGGCGGACCGCCGGGCTGTGTGCCGATCAGGACCACCTTTTCTTCCCCGAGCGCCCCGGCAGTCAGCCGCAGATAACGGCTGGCATACTTCACGTCGACCCGGACGCTTTCCTCGGCCGGCGGGTCGTAGCCGAGCTCTGTTAGCCACACCGGGGTGCGCCCGCCGCGGCCGGTGGCGTCCACGACCAGGTCGGTGGCGAGGATCTCCTCAGCGCCGCCCGCGGGCAGCACCCGGGCCCCGGTGACCCGGTCACGGCCAGGCGTGCTGGCCACGCCGACCACCTCACACCGGTCCAGGATCGAGACGTTGCCCAGTGCCCGGACCCGGTCACGGACATGGGCTTCCAGGAACGGCCGGCTCTGAAAATACCCTGGCTCGCCGGGTTCGCCGTCCTGGCACAGCAGGTGACCCCCGAAAAGGGCCCGGAACTCCCGCGGAGCACGCACCACTGGGACACCGTCGGCCACCAGCTCGGCGAGCAGCCCGGGGAACAGCTCGTCGAGGACCTGCGCCCCAGACGGCAACAGCGCGTGGGCGTGCCGGCCCTGGGGAACTCCCTTGCGGTCCAGCCCGGACTTCGGCAGCGGGTCACGTTCGACGATCGTCACCCGCTGGTACGCATCGGCTAGGACGCGGGCCGCGAGCAGCCCGCCCATGCTGGCACCTAGAACCGCTGCATGGTCACCAATCTTCCGCATAGCCACAGTGCGACTCCCCCTGTTCTCGGTGACGGGCTGTTTCCGACAGTGATGCCGGTTGCGCCACCGGGGGCTCGCTGGGCGGAGTCGGATTGGCCCTTTACGACGAAGAGGCGGCAGGCAGGGTTGAAATACCTATGCGGCGAGACTACCGGGCAGCGCGGCGACGGGCTAGTTCCCGGCCAGCCTGGAGCGCCAGCCGGGTCAGATCGTGGTCAGATCGGCGTCGGCCAGTACCAGCGCCGCGACCGTCATTGGTATGGCTTTGCGCATTGGATTGCTCCTGATGGGTCTTTCTGGCGATCCGTAATCTCAGCCAGTGGTTGCCGACGCAGCCGGTCTTGAGGTGCTCGACCGGGCCAGCGGTGCTGCCCAGCCGAAGCCGTCCGCGCCTCGAGGACGGCGGGCAGAAGTGTCTGCCGGGTTCTACGTTGTCTGGGCTCCGTGCCAGCCTGTCTCAGCCAGCGCCTGCCGCGGCCTCCGCAACCGAGGCAGTTGTGACCAGAAGCTCGGTCACAAGTAGCAGAAACAGTCTCCGGACGCAAGATCCCGAGGCTGTTTCCCTGGACAGACCGCCATGCCCCTCGATGGTGAGGAGAGGACCCCACGCTGCCCGCCACACTAACGAATCTGCTAACGAGACCCACCGAGACAGGAGTGACGTGCTGCCGGACCCCGAGACCGCCATGGATCTCGAGCGCAGGTCAGCGAGCCGCAGCAAAA
>DASYYE010000397.1:0-13971 GCA_035946955.1 Streptosporangiaceae bacterium
CCAACGTGTACATCACCGGCGGCACCATCACCCAGATCCAGGTCAACGGCATCACTACCGGTGTCACCTCCGGGCAGGTGTTTCTGCCCGCCGGCGGGACGATCAGCCTCACCTACACGGGCAGCCCGTCCTGGACGTGGATTTCGGCCCTGTAGGCAGCCAGTGAACCCCGTTCCAGGGATCGGGGTGAGAGCGAGGAACTCACCCAGCTAGTGACCTGCGGACGGCCTCGGCACTGATCACGATGCGCGCGACGCTGGCAGCGGCGGCGAGCAGTATCGGCCAGGTCAGGACCGGGGCGGCGAGCAGGATGCCGACGGCGGCGGTGGCGTCGAGCACGCCGGTGCCGATGCAGCCCGCGGCTGCCGCATGACAAGCGAACCGGTAGCGCGTGCCAACCGCGGCGGCTGCGAGCAGCCCTATGACGGTGAGCAGCGCCAGGCCGACTACGGCAAAGGCGGGTTCGGGGACATGCCAGGTCCACGCCCTGGCGGTCAACAGCGCCGCTGCCCAGCACGCCCCGACGCCAGGGCCGACCCGAAGGAGCCTGCGCGCGGTCAGCCGGGCTGGGTTGACGCGGGCGAAGCTCGCGACGACGACCTGCGGCTCGCCGAACTCGGCGACCGCTGCCCGGGACGCCTCCTCAGGAGGCAGCCCTTGGCACAGGTAATGCTGGAGGGTTTCCTGCAGCCCGTCCGCAAGCTCGTCGACGATGGGTGCGGGCAGGTGCGCCGACAGCGCCGCCAGGTAGTCGCGGATTACGCCGGGTTCGGGCATGGCCTGCCGTCCAGGGCCGCGCTCATGGTCGCGGCGAACTCCCGCCAGGCGACGCGCTTGCCTGCCAGGGCGCGGCTGCCCGCCTGGGTGAGCCGGTAGGTCCGCCGTCTGCGCCCGCCCACCACCGACCATGACCCGCTGATCAGGCCCGCTTGCTCCAGCCGCCGCAGCGCAGGGTAGATCGTCCCGGTCGGCAGGTCGAGCTGGCCGCCCGTGCTCTCCCGAAGGGCCTCGATGACCGCGTACCCGTGCCTCGGCCCGCTTTCCAGGGCAGCCAGCAGCAGCGCGTCCAGGTGGCCTTTGAGCTCCTCGGCCCTCATATATAGCAATGCTACTTTATGCCTTCCTGCCAGGGAACATGCGAGGTACTGTGAGCAGGGTAGGTAGCAATGCTACGTATCGGACGACACCACCAACCAGGGAGCACGACATGGTCACGGCCAGCCGCATCCTCGGTGACCAGGTGGGCTCCACCGCACCGGTCTTCCTAGCGTTCCTCGCCGTCCACGTCGCTGCGGGAATCACAGCGGTAGTGGCCGGGGCAACCGCCGCCCTGTCACGCAAGGGAAGCACGCGGCACATCCGCGCAGGCCGCCTGTACTACCGGGCGATCACCATCGTCTTCGCCACCGCGACAGCCCTGACCATCATGCGGTGGCGGCAGGACTATCAGCTGTTCATCATCGGCGCCGTCGCGTTCACCGCCGCAGTCATCGGCGTACAGCACCGGCGCCGCCACCGCCCCGGAGACACCGGCCACATCACCGGAATGGGCATCTCGTATACCGCCATGCTCACCGCGTTCTACGTCGACAACGGCCCCCACCTACCCCTGTGGGACCGCCTGCCCTCCCTCTCCTTCTGGTTCCTGCCCGCAGCTATCGCAACACCCCTGATCATCCGCGCTGTGACACATGCCCGCCAGGCAACCCCCCAGAGCGGGGGCGCTAGTCCAGCCACAAGGACCAGATAGGGACGTCCAGGATGGACTCCGCGATCGCCCCGATCTCGCGGACCGCCGTTCCGGGATGGTCGATCGGCCAGAACTCATCGCAAAAGCTCCATAGCTCGGCGGCCACAGCCTGAGCGTCCGGCAGGGTCCGTGGCGGGCGCCGTGCTAGCAGGCAGATGTGGTCAAAGCCGACCTCTACAAGCACCGCACCGAACCGGTTCTCCCACGACCGCATGGCTGCCGAGAGCTGTCCAGGGGTGCCGTACCGGTTGACGGTGCCGCCGTATCCAATCAGGGCCAGCACATCGGCTGGCCGGGCGGCAGGGACCAGGCCAATCCGGGCCGGGCCGAACCGACCCAGCGCCCGGGCCAGCTCGGCCTCGGTCAGCGCCTGGTCCTGGCCGGGTGCCAGGCCGGGGAACCGCGGTCCATAGGGCGCGAGCATCTCAGTCAGCTCGGGATCAAACTCATCCAGGGGGGGTAGCGAATAAGCCCAGCTCCGGGCAAGCGCCGTCGCGGCATCCAGCCGATCCACTGACGCCAGGTCGCACCGAGGGTTGGGTTCCGGCTCATCCCACGGGCGCCCTTCATGTCCTCCATGCAGGAACGCCAGCAGAATCGGCACCAGGCCGGTGTCGGTGCGTATGTCCGTCAGCGCCTGCCACACCCGCCCAGCGTCTGGAACCGGCTCGGACGTGGCCCACAGAAGAGGCCTATCATCGCCCCATCCAGACAGTTGCCTGCCCACGGGCAACTGCACTGATCCAAGCCGCACCGGCCCGTCCGCGGGTACGTCAGCAGTCACCATCACGCGCTCCTTACCGGACACGGCCTCCCATGATCCGCAGCGCCAGCATGCCATTGGCCTCGGACACCCGGCTTGGCGCGGACCGCAGCGTTCGCTGCGCGGCCCGGCGGGCGCGCTAGGACTGGTGATCTTGGCCGCCACGATTGCGAAGATGAACAGGAGCGGCCTTTCGAACCGCCGAACCGATTCCACCGACCGCCGCGCATGCCAGGTCGTGAAGCCCTTGCGCGAGGCCGAGCGGGAAATGCGTTGCATTGCCGCGCGGGAGCCGGTAGCAAAGCAGTCGTGGAGCAGCAGGAACGGTCGCCGCGGATCCATGGGGTCTCCTGGGGCCGCATGGAGGTCGAAGGCCTGGGCGTCGGTAAGGACTTCAAGCTGTATCCGGGCGGCGGGCGTGCCTGGGATTGGACCGAGACCGGCACCCAGCACTCGCCCGGCGTCCAGCCTGCCGACGTCGAGGAGTTGCTGGCCCACGGAGCACAGGTCATCGTGCTGTCGCGGGGCATGGACCGCCAGTTGCAGGTTCCCCAGGCCACCCTCGACTACCTGGCGGAGCGGGGTGTCGAGGTGCATGTGGCCGAGACCCGCGAGGCGGTGAAGACCTACAACGACCTGGCCGGGGACGAGCTGGCTGGCGGGCTGTTCCACTCCACCTGCTGACGCCGGCTGGCCCGTTGGGACTCAGACAGCGACGAGGTCACACACAAAGATCAGGGTCTCACCTGGTGCGATCACGCGTCCGGCGCCATGGTCGCCGTAGCCGAGGTGCGGCGGGATGACCAGCCGGCGTCGGCCGCCGACCTTCATGCCGGCTACACCCTGGTCCCACCCAGCGATGACCTGGCCCGCACCCAGCCGGAACTGGAACGGGCTGCCCCGGTCCCAGCTCGCGTCGAACTGCTTGCCCGTGGAGAAGGAGACCCCCACATAGTGGACCTCGACCATGTCGCCCGGGGATGCGGTGGCACCGTCCCCCTCCCAGATGTCCGTGACCTGCAGTTCAGCAGGCGGTTCCCCGCCAGGGGTGTCGACCTCGGGCTTGCCGGTGTTCATGCTCGCGTCTCCTATGACTCGGTACATGGCGGTGGCTGGCCGCGTAGCCCGGGTGGCAATGTGCGCCCGGGCTGGCAGGTCGAGCTTAGTCCGGATGTTCTTCAGGTCGCTGACCACCGTGCGGGCCGGGGCCCCCGGTCTTCGCCGCGGTCTGGCGGGAGGAATTCACACGACAAGGCCGTGCCAGCGGCCGGAATAATACCTGATGGTCCAGCTACGAGGAAAACCCGCGGGCACATGCCGCGTGAATTGGTAGCGGAACCTGGTGTAGTTGCATCGGTGCCATCGCCAGGCCATGACATTAATAGGGTAATCGCCTTTGTGTGTGTAGAACTGGCCGCTGCCGTTAGCGGCAGCTGACCACTCCGCCCAGTGCAGGCTCTGCACGGTATATGAACCGTCATTGCATATCGGGTTGAACCACGTTGGCCGGACCAGACTGGACTCGTTGCAGCCGCGCAGGCGTGGCACAGGGGCAGCAGCGGCGGCGGTGCCCGCTCCAGCCAAGGCACCGCCCATCATCACCGCGGCCAGTGCTGCCGTACCAATGACCTTCCTCATGACCGGCCCCTTCCATTTGGAGTCTGATAGGCGGGCGTGACCCAGTCCTACCAAGCGGAAGCCGTGTCACCTAAGGCTGGTGAGCATGGGTGAACAAAAGTGAACAATGAACGGCGCCTGCCGCAGCTCAATGCCGATATACTCAGAAAGCGGTACGGCGTGACATGAACAATCCCGGCGCAGTTCTGCCGTCGGGCATGTACGCCGGTTATCGACGCTCCTCCAGCGGCGGAGGGAGGGACGGGATGGCTGGTCGAAGGCGCTCCCCCCTCACAGCGACGGGAGCCCGTGGCGAACTGGCGCAGGCGCTGCGCCGGCTCAGAGACCAACGCGACATGACGCTTCGTCAGCTGGCCGCGCGTTCCGGCTACTCGCCAGCGACATTGTCCATGGCCGAATCCGGCCACCGGTTCCCGTCCTGGGAAGTGCTCAGCGCTTTCGTCTAGTCCTGTGGCGCTGACCCCAGCGAATGGCGTGTGTTGTGGCAGTCGGCTGCGCAGTCCGGAACCGGCGCATGGGCCGCGCCGCCCGAGCCAGATACCCAGCAGTCAGCGGCAGATGCTGCGGAACCGGAGGACGCGGAGGAGCCGCAGAGCGGCGCACACGCCAGGCCGGCGGCCAGCGGGCTGCCAGGTCCGGGGTGGCTCCTCAGCGTTGCCCAGGCCAAAGCCACAGCCGTATTCGCGGCGTGCGTGCTGGTCGTCGCCGCCGCCCTGTGGGCCACCGTCTACAAGTCGGCCGCCCGGCCGCCAGTTGCCCATCCACCGACGGCCAGCCCATCCCGGAGACCCTTGGCTTCTCCTGCTCGAGTCGTCGTCGAACCAGAGTCGTGTGGTGCGCTCCGGTTTGGCGCTGACGGTACGGCGGACACAGTGACCTGCCCAGACGGCCGGCCCAACCTCGCGGCGGACCGCTACTACCGGCAGATGCATCTGCGGGTTCTCACCCTTGGGCCGGACGCGACTCCGGGGCAGGTCGACGACGCGGTCTGTGCGGACCTGGCCACCGGCAAGAGCACTTTCCCCCTCGAGGCCCGCGCGGTAGAACTGGCAGACGCAGAGCAGGCGTGGCACTTCGGTATCAATCCAGTCAGCGACGTTGGCCCCGGCCTGTGCCCCGAGCCTGCCGGCTGAGGTGAGGACAACGGACCAAGGGAGCCAACGGTGAGGCCATGAGCGATTCCCTGGCAGAGAAGGTCGGCGCCCTGGCACTGGTCGACCACCACGCCCATCCGGCGCTTGCGGCTGAGGTCTTGCGGCCGGGGTTCGAAGCGCTCATCACCGAGTCGGACCGGGTGGCACCGGCTGGGACCACCCAGTTCGACTCCCAGCTTGGGATCGCCCTCCGCCGCTGGTGCGCGCCCGTGCTCGGCCTCCCGCCGTCCCCCACGCCCGAGGACTACCTCGCTCGGCGGGCGGAAGTGGGCGCCGATGAGGTGGCACGCCGCTTCCTGCGGGCGAGCGGGGTGGCGCACTTCCTGGTGGACACCGGGTACCAGCTGGACGGCGCGCTGGACCTGGCCGAGATGGGGGAGTCTGCGCAGGCGAAAGTCGACGAGGTCGTGCGGCTTGAGCAGGTCGCCGAGCAGGTGGTCCAGGCGGGGGACGGGACCGCGGCCGGGTTCCTGCAACGCTTCGAGGCCGCGTTGTGGGACCGCACCGCCCAGGCGCGTGCCGTGAAGAGCATCATCGCCTACCGGATGGGCCTTGGCCTCGACCCCGATCCACCCGCGGCAGCGGAAGTCGCCGCCGCCGCAGGGCGCTGGCTGGCTGAGGTCGACCAGGGCGGGACCGTGCGCGTCAGCGACCCGGTGCTGTTGCGCTTCCTGCTGTGGGCGGGGGTTGACCGCGGGCTCCCGCTCCAGGTCCACACGGGGTTTGGTGATCCCAGCGCGGACCTGCGCCAGTGTGACCCGTTGCTGCTGCGGACGTTCCTGGAGCGGATCGAGGGCCGGCCGGTGCCTGTCCTGCTGCTGCACTGCTACCCGTACCACCGCCAGGCCGGCTACCTGGCCCACGCGTACCCGCACGTCTACCTCGACGTGGGGCTCGCACTCAACCACGTGGGCGCACGCGCCGCCGCCGTCGTGGCCGAGTCACTGGAACTCGCGCCGTTCACGAAGGTGCTGTTCTCCTCGGACGGGTTCGGGCTCCCGGAACTGCACTACCTGGGTGCTTCGCTATGGCGCCGCGCCACCGCGCAGGTGCTCGGCGAGTGGGTGGCCAGTGGCGAGTGGAGCCATGCCGATGCTGTCCGCGCCGCCACGATGATCGGGGCGGGCAATGCTGCCCGCATCTACCGTCTCGGGTGAGGTCACCCCGGGTCGGTGGCGAGGAGCCGGTCGGGCTCCTCAGCCGGAGCGGCATGCATCACCGCCGAGGTGGTCTCCCACTCGTGGGGGGCATCCAGGGACTCGATGGCCGCGCGCAGGGTCGCCAGCGCCTTGACCATCGCGGCGGCCGGGTCCGGGGCCTCAACGGTCATCTGGACGTCAATGCGACCTGCGCTCAGGTCTTCGACAAGGTCCGGGTCTTCGACGTCGCCGTCGTTCGCCTCTATGGCCAGGAGCGCGTCCATCAATGGGTCGAGCCCTGCTCCGAAAGAGGCTGAGTCCGCAAACGTGACTTCCTGGATCGTCAGGTACTTCACTGCGGTCCCCTCTACGTCCAACCGCCTGTGGCTTGGATTGTCCCCTGGTTCAGCTCAGCCCAACAGCCTCCTTCGTCAGTCGTAGCACGGTCGTTGCATTCTGTTCCGGAGCCATTCAACTTGCCCTGGTAGCCAACCCCGGCTCAGCTCCATGGACCGGTGCCCCTCCGGAGAACTCCCGCGGGTCGCGTGTTTGGCCTGGCGCTTTCGAGGAAGAGGCCGGGCATGCGGTCAGCGGTTGGTGTACGTGTTTCCAGACGAGCACGGCGGGCGTCGGAGAGCCCTGCGGGGCAGGCGCTGGCCAGGGCGGGGCTCACGGCACGTGGGGTGCTCTACATCCTGATCGGCTGGGTGGCGGTACTGGTCGCACTCGGGCAGGGCAGGCAGCAGGCGGACCAGCAGGGGGCACTGCAGTTGCTGGCTGGCACGCCGTTTGGGCAGGTCTCGCTCTGGTTGATCGGCATCGGGTTCGCCGCCTACGCGCTGTGGCGGCTGAGCGAGGCGGCGTTCGGGGTGACCGGAGAGGGCAAGGGCGCGTTGCCACGGCTGAAGTCGCTGGCCCGTGCCGTCGTCTACGCGGCCTTCGCCTACCTGACCTTCTCGATCATCAATGGCAGCCAGGGGAACGAGACCCGTCAGCAGCAGGACCTGACAGCCACGCTGCTGCGCCACCCCGGCGGGCAATGGGTGGTAGGCATCGCCGGCCTGGTCGTCGTCGCCATCGGCCTGTTGCTGGTCGCCGAGGGACTCCGCCGGAAGTTCCTGACGCACCTGCGGCTGTCGCAGATGAGTACGCGGACCCGGCGGGTGGTCACCCGGCTGGGCGTGGCCGGGACCACCGCCCGGGGTGCCGTGTTCGCGATCGCTGGTGCGCTCGTGGTCGACGCCGCGGTCACCCACCGGCCGGGCAAGTCCGGTGGCCTCGACAAGGCACTGCTCACCCTGCGGCACCAGCCGTTCGGCGAATTCCTGCTGGCGGTCGCCGCGCTCGGCCTGGTGGTGTTCGGCATCTACGGCCTGTGCGAGGCTCGCTGGCGGCGGGTTTAGCGCATCATGACGGCGACGCGGAGCGCGTCGCCGTCATGACCGCCAGCAGGCAGAAGTGCCGCGTCTACCGGCCCGGAGCCGGGGGGACCTGGCCGGGGTGGTTGACGAAACCGCGGGCCAGGACAGCAGACTCACCAACCACTCTGCCGGTGGCAGTGGTAACGTCCCGCTGACCGAGCCACTGGAGGGTCTTCGGGTCGAAGATCCACTCCGACCGGGTGCCGCGGTAGGTGAAGGCAACCGCGATGCCGTGCCGGCCGACCGCGTCGACCGCATGAGAGACGACCGTCACACCGGGGATCATCGCCGCGGCCCGGTACAGCGCGGCGCTCAGCTTCGGCGGTGTGATGGTCTCGTCGAGCAGGGCGCCGATGATGTTGAACGCTTCCTGGTCGGGTGTGAGCCCATGTCCCTGCTCCTCGGTGTAGATCAGGTGGAGCAGGGTGCGGGGGTTGGTGGGCAGCGACTGCAGCAGACGGTACGTGGCGTCGCCCAGCGAGCCACGGTCCGGGCACCGCGCACCTGGGTCCGTGAGCGTTGCGTTACTGCCATTCTCGCGTGCCAGGCCAGGGCGGCACAGGTCGGACACTGACAGCCAGATCTGCCGTTCGTGCGGCTTCGGCATGACGCACGTGCCACTACTGACCTTGCCGGAGGACCTGCTGACAGTGGCTTCGCAGCTTTGGTAGGCCACCCAGCTCCTGACGTAGGAGAACTGGCTGTCGCCGACGACCGGTGTGCTGGGCTGGCCGGCCACCTTGGCGATCTTGGCAAGCAGTTGGGCCGCGGTGACGTTTCCGCCCCGGCCAGCCCCGGTGTGGCCAGGGACAGACGACAGGCCGGACTGACTTGCGGCAACGGCCAGGGTCGCCGCCACCGCGGCGGCCAGCACCCCGGTCCCGGCGGCGAGAGCAAGGGTGCGCCGGGGGAGTGGGGTGGGGCGCCGGAGGAGGCGGGTGCGAGCGGCAGGGCGCGCCGCCCGGTCTGCGCGGAGTTCAGTCATCAGGTGCTCCTTGAGGATGCGCTGTCGGCCTGGCAGCAGGTCCCGTTCGGCCGGGACCGGCAGCAGCCGCGACAGCTCCGCTACCTCACGCGCACAGTCGGCGTGTTCGGCGTTCATCGGGTCCCCTCCAACCTGGGCCGGACCGCGTTGTCGCGGTCACCCTCTCCCTGTTCGCCCGCGGCCCCCGGTTCCCTGTCGCGGGTGCCGCCGTCTTGCCCGGCGAGTTCGCGCAGCTTGCGGCGCGCGCGTGAGAGCCGCGACCGGACCGTGCCGACCGGCACACCGAGTGCTTTGGCCGCTGCGGTGTAGTCCAGCCCTGACCAGACACACAGCGCGATCACGTCGCGCTCACTCTCGCGCAGCGTCTCCAGCGCCGACATGACCTCGCGGAGCTGGGCGCTGCCGTCCAGTTGCTCCGCGAGGTCGTCGGCGAAGTCGGGGACCGCTGACGCAGGGGGGAGCCTGCTCAGCGCCGCCTGGTGCCGGCGGGCGGCACGCTTGAAGTTCCGGGTGACATTGACCGCGATGCCAAGCAGCCACGGCCGCAGCGACCCGCCCACCGGCTCCACTCTGCCGCGCAGCCGCCAGGCCTCCAGGAACGTCAGCGAGACCACTTCCTCAGCAGCCGACCAGCTCCCGGTCAGCCGGAACGCATGGTTGTAGACCGCACGGGCGTGCTCGTCGAAGACCGCGCCAAACGCCTCCGGGTCACCCGCGCGGATGCGGGCACGCACACTGGGCTCCATACGCCTTCACTGTCCGCCCGCCACACGCCGGTTCCCGCGTTGCCAGCAACCCCGGTGGGCGCTTCGCCGCTTCTATGAGGCATTGACAACATTGTCCCCCAGGAATAAAGTCCGAGTAAAACTAATAAGAAAGTTTCTTTTCAGTTAGGCGCTGGCAGCGTACTGGCTGCCCAGCGGGAGGGGGCCGCTGCTGGGCACTCCGCGCACCATCCCGCGGCAGCGGTGGGCTCCATGCCGCGCCGCATTCCCCGTAACGCAGTTCCAGATGAATACACCTGTACCGGTGTCAGCAGCAGGGCGAGTGCACCGGCGCAGGCCACTCCTATTCGTGCTCACCACGAGAAAGTGGAGACCGAAGTTGTTCCGACTCGCCCTGCCGCCAGCCTGGCGGCGCCCCCGCGGGGCTCGTTCCAGATACCTGACCATCCCGGCCGTCCTGGCGCTGATGGTCCCCCTTGTGCTACTCGCCATGGCCCCGGCCACCGCCGCGTCAGCGGCACAACAACACGGGGTGGCAGCCATCCATGCCGCCGGTGGGTCCGGCGTGGCGCCGTACGTGGACATGTCCAACTCCCAGGAAGGGCTGCTTGATACGGGCATCACCCAGCATGGGCTGAGGGCCTTCACGGCCGCTTTCGTCATCGGCGTCGGCTGTAACCAGGAATGGGGCGACACCGAACCACTCGGCAACGACCCATTCATCGACCCGGAGATCTCACGCGCCAAGTCCGAAGGTGCCTCGATGATCGTCTCCTCCGGCGGTGCCGACGGCGAGCCACTCGCCTGGACCTGCACCGACCAGAGCAGCATCGACGCCGGATACCGGCAGATCATGAGCGACTACAGCCCGACTGGGCTGGACTTCGACGTCGAGGGCGCGGCCCAGGCAGACACGGCCGCCGCGACCCGCAACTTCCAGGCCATGAAAGACGACGGGATCGGCAACTTCTCGGTCACGCTGCCGGTGCTGCCGAGTGGCCTGACGAACTTCGGCACCGGGATCCTGCAGGCCGCCCAGTCGGTTGGTGTGAAGATCCCCATCGTCAACATCATGGCGATGGACTACTACCAGGGCACCGGCGTCGAGATGGGCCAGGCCGCCATCCAGGCCGCACAGAGCACCCTGGCGCAGATGCAGGCCATCAACCCCAGCTACACCTATGCCAACCTCGGCATCACCCCGATGATCGGCACCAACGACGACGGCTCCACCTTCACCCTGTCGGACGCTTCCACCCTGGCCAGCTGGGCGAACTCCCATGGCGTCGGACGGCTCGCCTTCTGGTCCGTCACCCGCGACCAGGCCTGCGGTGCCGCTGCCGCCCGCATCCCCCACTACGCCTCATCCACCTGCAGCGGCGTCTCACAAACCCCACTCGCCTTCACCAGCGCCTTCACCGGCTCCAGCGGCGGCGGAGGCAACGACTTCTCTGTCGCGGTCTCGCCGGCGTCGGCGGCGGTGAACCCCGGTGGGTCCGCGACCGCGACGGTGAGCACTCAGGTCACGTCGGGTTCGTCGCAGACGGTGTCGCTGTCGGCGTCTGGTGCGCCCAGTGGTGCCACCGTCGGGTTCAGCCCGTCGTCGGTGACTGCCGGCAATTCGTCCACGATGACGGTGACGACCTCGTCCTCGACCGCACCGGGTACCTACCCGATCTCCGTGAAGGGGTCGGCGGCCTCGGGCAGCCATAGTGTGACCTACACGCTCACGGTCAATGGAAGTGGCGGTAACAACTTCTCGGTCTCGGTGTCGCCATCGTCGGCGACGGTGGCCCCGGGCTCCTCAGCGACCGCGACGGTGAGCACCCAGGTCACCTCGGGTTCGTCGCAGACGGTGTCGTTGTCGGCTTCTGGTGCGCCCAGTGGTGCGACGGTGGGGTTCAGCCCGTCGTCGGTGACGGCCGGTGGTTCGTCCACGATGACGGTGACGACGTCGTCTTCGACCCCGGCGGGGACCTACCAGATCACCGTGAAGGGGACGGCGGCCTCAGGTACCAAGACCGCCACCTACATGCTCACCGTGGGCACAAGTGGCGGTGGCGGCCCCCTCGTCAACGGCGGCTTCGAGAGCGGCAGCCTCAGCCCATGGGCGTGCCAGCCCGGAGACGTGGTTGTCAGCAGCCCGGTGCACTCCGGTTCCCACGCGGCCCAGATCACGCCGACCGCGAGCCAGACCGGGGAGTGTGACCAGAGCGTCACGCTGAAACCGAACACCAGTTACACGCTCACCGGCTGGGTGGAAGGCAGTTACGCCTTCATCGGTGTCAGCGGTGGCGCCAGCGCCAGCACCTGGACGTCGTCCAGTGGCTGGTCGCAACTGACGGTGCCGTTCACCACCGGCTCCTCCGGGAACGTGACCGTCTTTGTCCACGGCTGGTACGTCCAAGGAAATGTGTACGCCGACGATTTCAGCCTGAACTGACCTCGGGCTAGCACCGCCACCAATGGTGCGGGCCGCTGGCCTTCGGGTGGCGGCCCGCACCATATTGATCAGGGGAGCTGTCAGATCGGCCGGGTAGGCAGGGGCTGTGGGCCGCCGTGGAACGGACCGGTCTGGTATCCCGGGGGCTCGGGGTCCTCCTGGATTCGTGACCACACGACCTGCCCCCCGGCGCCACGGACGGGGTCGGTGAGGGTGATCTTGGTGCCGGGTACGCGGTGGTGGTGTCCCTCGGCACAGCTGGGCGTGCAGTCGTTGTAGATGAGGGTTCCGGCCGCTGTTGCGCTCGCGGCTGTCCAGGTGGTCCAGTGCAGCCGCACGAGCAACGCGCCATAGTCGGCGCACGCCAGCACGATCTCCGTCGGCTCAATACTCGGCGTCGTGCAGTTGCCATACACCTTGGTGTGAGCGTCGACCCGCGCGACAGCCCTTGGGAGTGCGGTCGTCGCGGCCGGGGCGGTGGTGGCGCCAGTGGTCGCCGTGGGAGTCAGCGTGGTCGCGGGGGTGGTCGTGACACCAGTGGCCGCTGTCGGAGTCGGCATGGTCGCGGGGGGCGCCATTGAGGTGGATTCGCTGCGGCATCCAGTCGCTATGACCGCCAGGCATACGCCAACGACCGTCACTGCGAACTGCCTGCTCCGGACCCGGACTTCGCGGTTTACGTCCATACTCTGAGGACTCCCGGCATGCCCGGACGGTTGTACCCGATCGTCCGGACGAGCTGGAAACGGGGAGGGTACCCCGCATAGGGCACCCTCCCCGTTGTGAGCCGGGAACGAACTAGGTCAGACGTCGTAGAAGTGACTCGGCCACTTCCACTACCTGCAGCGACGTGCGTGCCCCCATCCTGACCTGCGCGGACGCTACGTTGCCCTACGGGACAACACGGAGCGTTTCGAGGTCTGATGTGCGCCAGATGTGCGCCGATCTCTCAGCCGGTAGGGCCGTCCCGGCTCAGCAGGGCGCCCCGTCACCTGTGATCGGTGGCGGGGCGCTCTCACGTGTGGTGCACGCGCTACCGCACGGGAACCTCGTAGACCAAGGTCCACCGTTCCACCGGGGCGACGATGTCGGCGTGCTCGACAGGCCGCTCGGCCGTGTGGTAGGTGCGCGCGACCGTGAGGACCGTTGAGCCGGCCCGGATCCCCAGCCGCTCGGCCTCGTCGGCGAGTGCTGGGCGGGCGGAGACGGCTTCCTCTGCGTAGGTGATGCGCTGGCCGATGACTTGCATGCGTTCGATCACGCCCCGGCCCGCGTGCGGCCCTTCCTCGGGGAGCATCACGGGCGTCCCCTCAGTCAGCGCGAGCGGTTCCCAGGACTCGCTGAGCATCACGGGCTCACCGTCAGCCATGAACGTGTACCGGGTCCGCATGGCCGGCTCCCCCGTGGCTGCGCCGAGCTGTTCGGCGACGGCGGGTGTCATGGGGGCGCGTTCGCTGTGGCACTCCCATGTCCCCTCCCGGCCGGCTGCGGCCTGCCCGGCGCGGAACGGTGAGCCCCCCCGTGGCTCGGTGTACCAGGAGCGGGTCATGCGCTGCATCACGGGGCGCCTGCGCACGTAGGCCCCGGACCCGGAACGGGTCTCGGCGAGCCCTTCGGCGGCCAGGAGCCGGACGGCCTCGACGGCGACCCGGTCGGACACCTTGTACTGGCGCGCCAGCTCGGCGCGGCTTGGCAGGCGGTCGCCCGGCGCCAGCAGGCCATCGAGGATCGACCTGCGGAGGTCGTCCGCTATGCGCTGGTACGTGGGCGGGGGCATGACACCAAGCTTGACGTACCTGGGTACACAGGTACAACCTGAGTACCCGAGTACTCAGGTTGTGTCGCGCCGAGAGAGAAGCTCCGAGGGGACGATGGAGACCTCCATAACCTTCCCAGGACTGCCCGCCATCGTCCCATCGGCGCGGCGGTTCGTGCGCGGCCTCCTGGCCAGTT
>DASYYE010000398.1:0-4769 GCA_035946955.1 Streptosporangiaceae bacterium
CCCGGAGCGCAGCGTGAGCCAGTATGTCGTCACCATCCAGCCAGTCCTGGGAACAACGGGGCTGGCCTCGGAGATCCATGAGACCGTCGTCCATATCGATGTCCAAGGGGACCAGGTCCTCGTCCGGGAGCTGACACTGCGCGCACCCAAAGGTGCGGCCCTGGCCGACGCGGAGACACCGTATGTTGACTTTGAGTTGCTGCTGAAAGCCTTCGTCCGGCCGGACTCCGCAGCCAGCGCGGCACCGGCCGCGGCCGCCCAGCCGGGCGCCGCAGCCCACAAAGAGACTGCACCCCGCGAAGAAGCCGCACCCCACACACCAGCACCGCGGCGCGCAGTCCCGGCCAACAGCGCCCCCGGCAAGCAGGCGGCGCCCGAGAGTGCTCGGCGGGTTGGCCCGGGACGCAGCTACCGGCGGGCGCCAGACCCCGACGTCCTGGCCGCTGTGTACGAAGAGACCAACAGCATCGCCGGTGTTGCCGAACGTTTCGGCGTGCCGACGCACACCGCGCAGGGCTGGATCAGCCGACTACGGCAGAAGAACGCTGCGGAGGTCGGCAGCTGACACTGGCTCGCAGCGCGTCGGACAGGCCAGGCACTACTGTGGCGAACCACTTGTCGAGCCGCTCCTGAACGACCCCGAACTCGCCCTCCATGACACACAGGCCGGGCGCTGGCACGTCCGCACCCAGCTCGAGCAGCAGCGGTCTGAGCAGGTGCTCGACCACATCCTGAGCGCTGGGGCTGGCCGCTGTCATCAGCGGCACCGCGACCACACCGTGCAGCCCACCCCTGGGCAGCAGGTCGATGAAGATCTTGAGCAGGCCGCTGTATGAGGACTTGAACGTGGGACTCGCCACCACCAGCAGGCCCCCTGGCACGCCGACCGTGCGGAGCATCTCTTCGAGCACGTCCGCCCTGGCACCGTGGCCGACCAGTTCGGCGCTCACCTCGGTGAGGTCGATCAGCTCTGGTGGGGCCACCGGCACACCCTCCTGAGCCAGGCAGCGGCACAGCCCCCACGTCGCGGTGAGCGCGACGCCGCGGGTGCGTGAGTTCGGTTTGGGGTTACCCACCACCACCGTGACCGGGATCATGACTTCACCTGCGCTTGCGTCAGCACCCCATGGTTGGCCAGCGGCGGCAGCACTCCCTCGGCGAAGCAGTACGCCTCCTCCAGATGGGGCTGACCGGAGAGGATCAGGTGGTCCACACCGACCGAGTGGTACTCGGCGATCCGTTCGGCCACCTCGGCATAGCTGCCGACCAGCGCCGCCCCGGCACCCGGCCGTACCAGCGCATAGCCCATCCACACGTTCGGGTAGACCTCCAGCCGCCCGCTGGCGGTGCTGCTGTGCAGTGCTTCTGCCATGCGGCGCTGTCCCTCCGACTCGGTGCGCCCAAACCGGCGCTGCGCTGCCTCGACCGTGGCCGGGTCCAGGCCAGCGACCAGCCGGTCCGCTTCGGCCCACGCCTGCGCTGATGACTCACGGGCGATCACATGGAACCGGGTGCCGAACCGCAGCGACCGGCCGCAGGCGTCCGCCTCCCGGCTGACTTCCTTGAACAGCGCCGCCAGCCGCTGCGGTGACTCCCCCCAGGCCAGGTAGACATCGGCGTGGCTGACCGCGGCCCGCTGCGCAGCCGCGGAGGAGCCGCCGAGGAATACCTCGGGGCGCTGCTCCGGCGGCCTGGTGAGCAGCGCGGCCCGCACGTGGTAGTGCTCCCCCTCGAAGTCGTACGGCCGCCCGTCCCAGACACCGGCCATGATGTCGAGGAACTCCCCTGCCCGGGCGTACCTGTCGTCGTGGGCCAGCCAGTCGCCATAGCGGTGCTGCTCGTCCGCGTCACCCCCGGCGACCATGTTCAGCAGCAGCCGCCCGCCGGAGATGCGCTGGAGGGTCGCGCACTGCTGGGCCGCGAGCAGCGGGGAGACCAGGCCCGGGCGCAGCGCGATCATGAACTTCAGCCGTTCCGTCTGGGCGGCCAGGGCGGCGGCCACCACCCACGGGTCCTCGCAGAAGAGCCCGAACGGGGTGAGCACGCTCGCAAACCCCAGCTGGTCGGCGGCGCGGGCGACCTGTGCCAGGTAGGAGATGTCCGGGCGCCGCCGGGTGATGCGCTCGGCTGGCGCAGCACGCTGGCCGTCCGCCTTGCCACGGCGCTCAGCGAGGTCGCGCCCGTCTCCGTGGGACGGCAGAAACCAGTGCAACTCCAGGGGCTGTGCTTTTTGCTGCGCTGTTGTTCGGGACACTGCCCTCACCCCACTCCGAAGCGCGCGGGAAGCGATGTCATGGCGTTCATGAAGTTGGACCGCATCCGCTGCGGCGGGCCAGCAGGCTCCAGCCGCCCCAGGTGCGGCAGGAGCGCCCGCAACAGCTCGGCGGCCTCCAGCCGTGCCAGGTGGGCACCGAGGCAGAAGTGCGGGCCGACGCCGAAGGCCAGGTGGGGGTTGTCCACCCGGCCCAGGTCGAGCCGGTCGGGTGCCGCGAAGACCGCCTCGTCACGGTTCGCGGACACGTAGTACATGACGACCTTGTCTCCGGCCGAGATCGGCTGACCGTCGAGCACGGTGTCGCGCACTGCGGTACGGCGGAACTGCATGATCGGTGTGACCCAGCGCAGCAGTTCCTCCACGGCGGCAGGCACGAGCGAAGGGTCGGCCAGCAGACGGTCCCGCTGGTCAGGGTGTGCGAAAAGGGCCGCGACCGAGCCGGAGACCAGGTGACGGGTTGTCTCGTTGCCGGCGATGACCAGCAGCAGCCAGAGCTGGAACAGTTCCGCCTCGGACAGGCGCTGGCCGTCGGCGTGGACGTGCACGAGCTGGCTGAACACGTCATCGCCTGGGGCACGGCGACGTCGCTCGGTCAGTTCACGGCAGTACGCGGACGCTTCGTAGAAGGTCTGCCGGTAGACCTCCACCCGGCCGCCACCGAACCTCGGGTCGTCGAAACCCACCAGGTTGTTGCTCCAGGTGAAGAGCAGCCCTCGGTCCTGGCTGGCCATGCCGAGCAGGTCGGCGAGCACCAGCAGCGGCAGTTCCGCGGCGAGGTCGGTGACCACGTCGATCTCAACCGCTGCGACCGCACGCCCCACCACGCCCTGGGCGTGGTGGCGCACCAGGCCGTGGAGCTTGGCAATGGCCCGGGGGGTGAACGAGCCAGCCACCAGCCGACGGATCCAGGTGTGCCGTGGCGCGTCCATGTTGACCAGCAGCTGCCGGTTGCGTTCCAGGTCGTGGGGGGTCTGCGGGTCAGCGAGGAACGCCCCACGCTCGGCCGACGAATAGGTGGCGGGGTCACGCGAGACGGCATGCACGCTCGCGTGCCTGGTCACGGCCCAGTACCCGCTGCCACGGTCGAGAGTGACGCCGTCGGCTCCGAGCCGGGCCAGCGGCGGTTCCTCCACCCAGGCGACCGGCTCCTCACGGCGCCGCCGCGCGAACTCGGCGTGCGGTACGCCCTCCTCGTAGACGGCCGGGTCGGCCAGCAGGGCTGTTGTCATATCCGCCGTCCCGCACCGGCCCAGTAGGGCTCACGCAGCGGCTGCCGGGCGATCTTCCCGGTCGGTTCCCGTGGCAGCTGCGCGACAACCTCGTAAGAACGCGGCACCTTGAAGCCTGCGAGCTGGGCCCGGCAGTGGACGTCCAGCACCGCTGGCAGGTCATGGCCGCTCGCGCCCGGCTCGGCTTCGACCAGTGCCTTGACCTGCTCACCGAACTCCTCGTCCGGGACTCCGATGACGACCGCGTCGCGCACCGCCCAGTGGGCGAGCAGCACCCCTTCCACCTCGGCTGGGTAGATGTTCATCCCACCGGACACGATGACCTCCGCGGAGCGGGCGGTCAGGAACAGGTAGCCGTCTTCGTCCAGGTAGCCCACGTCGCCGACGGTGAAGGCATCGGGCACGACATAGGCTGCGGCGGTCTTGTCCGGTGCATTGGCGTATTCCAGCCGCCGTCCCGGTGCGAGCCGGATCGCGATCCGGCCCTCCTGGCCGTGCCCCAGTTCGCAGCCGTCCTCACCGACGATGGCCACCTGGCCTGGGGTGGCCGGGCGGCCGACGCTGCCCTTTTTCTTCAGCCAGGCCGGTGAGTCGATCAGCGTGACAATGCCCGACTCGGTGGCGGCGTAGTACTCCACCAGGACGGGCCCCCACCAGTCGATCATCGCTTGCTTGACCTCGGGCGGGCACGCACTGCCGCCGTGCCAGACGCGGGAGAGGCTGTCACCACGGAAGGCGGCACGGCGCTGCGGCGCGACCCTGAGCATGCGGATGAACTGCGTGGGCACCAGGTGCGCGATGGTGACCTCGTGGGTGTCGATGAGGTCCAGGGTCTCTTCGGGGTCGAACTTGCGGCGCATCACCAGCGAGCACCCGCGCAGCAGCGGGTAGAGGGAGAAGAACAGCTGGCCGGAGTGGTACCAGGGGCCGACGAGCATGGCCCGGCCCTGTTCAGGGATGCCCAGGGCGCTCCCGAGCTTGGCCGCGCCCACGGCCACGGCCTCCAGCGGAGCGCCCGGTTTGAGCAAAGTACTGACCACGCCCTTGGGGCATCCGCTCGTGCCCGAGGTGTACAGCAGCACGCTGCCAGCGGAGTCGCTGCCCATTGCTGTTGGGAGCTCGTCCAGTGCATCAAACCCACATGCGCCCCGGTCGACGCTCACCCGGAGGGCGAGCGTCGACCCGGCCTCCTCGACAGCCTGAGCGGCGACAGCCGCGTAGAGACTCTCAGTCACCATGGCCCGGCTCCCCGAGTCGCCCAGGAT
>DASYYE010000399.1:0-66992 GCA_035946955.1 Streptosporangiaceae bacterium
GCACCGGCACCCGTTCACCATTACCAGCGCGTCTGGTAACAACCTGCTACGCTTCGCCATCAAGGCGCTGGGCGACAACACCACCCAGCTCCGGGGCGTCGTACAACCGGGCATGCCCGCAGTGATCCGCGGTCCATTCGGGCGGTTCAGCCACCGCAAGGGCACCAGCCGACAGCTCTGGATTGCCGGCGGCATCGGGGTCACCCCCTTCCTGAGCTGGCTGCGGGGGCTAGAGGAGCAGCCGCTGCGCGGCCCGGTCGACTTCTTCTACACCTCCTCCGGCCCCGATATGCCATACGCCGACGAGATAAAGACGCTCACGGCCGACTCCGGTCTGGTCCACGTTCACTTCGTCGACAGCCGCAACGCGCGCCTCACCGCCCAGCAGGTCCTAGCCAGCGCCCGCGAAAACCCAGCCGCGCTGTCGGCCTTCCTATGCGGCCCAGCCAGCATGGTGCGCAATTTCGAATCGGCATTCCGGCACGCGGGCGTGCCAAGCCGTAACATCTACCGTGAGTACTTTGACTGGCGCTGACTTGCCCAGGATCCCCTGGCACCTCGCCGTCGCGTACCACCTGGCCAATAAGTCCCTATTTCGGTGCGGTCGCAGAATTTCGGCATCGGGCTGATCGTCGGCCCCTTACTTAGAGAACCGTTCTACCTGCTTCCAGACCTGGGAGAAGACAGCCCTCATACGTGGACTGCGCACCTAACTGGCAGATCTGCGCTCACGTTGCGCAGAACCTACCGGGCTCGACAGAAGTCCGTATTCGGCGTTCGGCGTGGGCTGTCAGAGCAGCCGGGCGAGGATTTACCGTGTGTGGCTGCTGCTATTTGAGAGCAGCCGACGTGGACTGCCTATTAGGCGCAGGCCGAGCAAATGCAGTCAACCGTCGCGCTGGTCATAGGCAAGGAGTCTTCGGCAGCCACAGGAATCCGCAGCCACCGTCAGCAGGTGCGCGGCGGCCCGCCCAGCTCCGCGTGCCGGGCGAAGGAGCTTCACTGAGCCTCGCCGCTCAGTAGTAGCCGGTGCGGCCGTCGACGCTCTCGCGGAGCAGGTCGGCGTGGCCATTATGGCGCGCGTACTCTTCGATCATGTGGGTGACGATCCAGCGCAGCGACCAGGGCTGGCCCGTGCGCTCAGACACCTGCTTGCTGAGAACATCCAGGCTCAGGGCTTGCGCGACCACCTGCCGCGCCGCGGCGCACTCTTCTTCGAAGGCATTGAACGCCTCCGCCGGGTCGGCCTGGTCGACGTCATTGAAGTCCGCGTCCTCATCGGCGGACCTGTCGTACAGATCGGGCACGTCCTCGCCGACGAACACCGCCCGGAACCAGCCGCGCTCCACCTCGGCCATGTGCCGGACCAACCCCAGCAGGGACAGGGTGGACGGCGGGACGGCGCGCCGCCGGAGTTGCTCGGCAGTCAGGTCCGCGCACTTCCAGATCAAGATCCCCCGGTGATGCTCCAGCCAACCGGTCAGCATCTCCCGCTCGCTCGCATTCTGCGCCGGTCGCGCCCGGTCCGTCGCCATGCGGCGACCCTCTCACGGCCGGCCCGGCCGCGCCACCGGGTTTCAGGGCGCCGGTCGCGCCGTCCATGCGCTACGGAGGACTTCGGTCCCCCTTCGATGCACACTCCCAGAACCGGATGATCTGGGCGTTGCCACCGACACCAGACGATCAGCCGCGCCCAATCGATCCGACGCCACGCTGGGACCATGACCCGGGCGCGCTCTGTGATCGACGCTGGTCCACACTGAGTGCGCGAATACCCGCTGTTAGTAGCGGCAGTCTGATCATTTGGCCTGCCATCGGCGCTGTGCCGGAACGAATGTTGTGTACCCGGTCGGATCAGGGGACCGGACAGGTGACCAACGGCCCTGGGCGGCAGCCGTGACCGCGGTGATCATCGGGGCATGGCCGTGATCCTCGCCTACGTCGCTGGGATCATCCTCGCCGCATGGGGGGTGGCGCACGTGGTCCCTACCGCCTGCGTTCTGGCTGGCTTGGAGCCAGTCACCGTCGATAACCGGCGCTTGGTGTTGCAGGAGTGGCTAGCTGAAGCGTTCACGATGTGGGGCATCGCCGCCATCGTGATCGTCGCCACCGCAGTGGGCGGCGCGGCCGGCAGCGATGTCCGGGTGTGGGTGTACCGGGTGGCCGCAGGGTTGCTGGCTGCCCTGGCGGCGCTGACCGCGCTGACCGGCGCCCGCACTCCCGTGGTCTGGTTCAAGATCTGTCCATTCCTGCTGACCGGATCGGCGGCCCTGCTGGTGGCCGCGAGTTCGCTGTAGGCCCGGGCCCAGCGGCGCCCGCCGCGCCAACTCGTCACAATGCCCCAAACGCAGTGGTACCCGAGCCGCCTGCACGCAAATGCATGTCTGCAAGGGCACCGTCAGCATCGCGCCGAATAGATTGATATGGCTCCAGAGGTTACGGGGGTCCCTTGGACACGGCCAGGTCAAGTAGCCGATTTGAGTTCACGGAATGCAGGCCTATTTGGGCGTCACTGGGCTTTGGCCCGGCTCAGGCAGCCGCAGTCGCCTCGCCCGGCCCGGCGGCCGCTGGGATCACCGGGTGACGATGCGTGCGCACCCAGGCGCCCAAGCCCGCGGCCAGGATGACCACCCCCAGGTGGGGCAGGGTGTCGGTCAGGACGCTGACCCGGTCACCATGCAGGACCGGCATGACGGCCACGACCAGCGCCGTCACCAGCGTCGCGGCCGCCGCGGTGCGCCGTCCGCGCCGGTCCGCGACAGTGGCCACGGCCAGCAGGACCGGCAGGATCATGATCGTGTCCAGGTCAGCCAGCGCGTACACCGCCAGAATTCCGGCCAGGGCACTCACCGGCTTACGGCCGCGCAGCAGCAGCGCGATCGTGCCCTCGGCCAGCGCCAAGACCTGGAACAGCGTGTGGGTGCCGGTCCGCCCAGTCGTTGCGTGCAACACGATCCATACCGCCCCGAACACCGCGATGGGAAGCACGGGGCCCACCGCCCGCACCCAGCGGGCGGACAACCTCCGGGCCTTCTCCTCCATGCCGACGACGTTACGGGCCAGATGCCGCCCGCGCGTCGGCGCGCAAGCTGAACTTTCTCCGGCGTATACGACTTCGGTCGTACGCCCCGGCGCAAGCCGCGCGGCAGTACGTCAACGGCCACGGAGAGGATCTGACGCGTTGAGCCGCCGATCGGTGTGTGTGCCGCCGCGAGTTCAGGCTGGCGGGAGGCTGTGCCGGTCAGGTCGTTCTGCGGATCCTTCGGCATGTCCGGGGGATTGGCGGTCTCCGGGTCCCTGAGCACAGGCTGGCCGGGCGGGCCTTCCCCTGGGAGGCTGCGGTCACGACAGGCTGACCTCGCCGGTCACCGGGCTTCGGCCCAGGATGTGAGCTGTCTGGCCCGTGCGCGTACTCGCTCTCGCAGTTCGTCCGGCTCCTCGATGGCGAACGGGCGGTCGAGCCCGGCTAGGACCGACGGGACCCAGTCGAGGCGCTGAGCTCGCCATCGCACCCGTACCCACCCGGGTTCCCCGTTGATCGGCTCGATGGTGGCGATCGACCCGGGCATCCGCATCCGTACCACCCGCTCGCTGCCTTGCACCCGGACCGAGACCGCGTGCCGGTACGAGGCCCCCGAGACCGCCTCAACTACTTGCGCCGCCGGGTCGAACCCGCCGGGCACCGAGAACTGCCCCTCTTGGACGACAGCGTGCGCGACCCGGTCCAGCCGGAAGGCGCGCACCTGACCGCTGCGCGAGTCGAGTCCAGTGGCGTACCACCGTCCCCGGCGGGCGACAACGCCGTATGGCTCGAGCACCCGTTCAGTGAGCCGGCCGTTCTTGTCGCGGTAGGTGATGGCGAGCGGCCGACGCCGGACGGCGGCCTGGGCGACGGTGAGCAGCACTCCTGTCTCTGGGGCCGTCGGAGTGCGATCCTCATCCGCATACGAGGTTGCCGCCACGAGGGCGTCGAGCCGGCCGGCGAGCGCGCGGGGCAGCACCCGGTGCACCTTGGCGGTCGCGCTCTCGATGGCGAGCGCGGTGTCCGGCTGCAGGGTCGCGCGCCGTGTCCCGACCAGGCCGAGAAGCACAGCAACGGCCTCGTCGTCGGTGAGCATGAGCGGCGGCATCCGGTAGCCCGGCGCGAGCCGGTAACCGCCGTACCGCCCACGTACAGACTCCACCGGCACGTCGAGGTCGAGCAGGTGGCCGACGTAGCGCCGAACCGTCCGCTCGTCGACACCCAGCCGGTCAGAGAGCTCGTTCAGGGTGCGGGTGCCGCCTGCCTGAAGGATGTCGAGCAGTGCCAGAACGCGGGCGAGTGGCTTGGCCATGCCAGCAAACTTGTCAGAAATAGTGGACGGATTCTGTCCAGTATCCCATCTAGCGTCAAGACATGACCACGACACGAAACAGCAGCACCCCCCACGCCCCGGCAGCACTCCTCTGGTCGCCGGTGCCACCAGCGGCATCGGCCGCACCACCGCTGTCCGTCTCGCGGCCTGCGGCCATGCGGCCGTCGCCGCCGACCGCAGCACCGACCATCTAGCCGCATGAGCACGAACTTCGCCACACCAGCACCGCCACCCTTGCAGCGAAAGGAACTGTCATGGACTTCGTCTCAGTCCGCATCATCACCAGCGACGTCGAACGCCTCGCGACCTTCTGGGAGCAGGTGACCGGCCTGCCCGCCGCCCGGCCCGTCCCGGTTTTCGCCGAACTCCGCACGCCCACCGCGACCATCGCCATCGGCGCCCCCGCGACCGTCGGGATGCTCGGCGACGCCAGTCCGGTACCCGGCCAGAACCACTCGGTCTTCGTCGAACTGCGCGTCGACGACGTCGACGCGACCTGGCAGCGAATCAAGAACCTTGTCCCCCAGACCATCCCCGAGATCGTCCAAGAGCCGACCGACACGCCGTGGGGCAACCGCTCGGCAATCCTGCGCGACCCCGACGGCGGACTGGTCAACCTCTTCACCCCCATCACGCCGCAGGCAAAGGCAAAATACGGCCTCTGACCGACCCCCGGCGGCCGACGCCACCACAGCCGGCACCCACCAACAGGCAACACGTTCAGCGAAAGCACAACACCGTGCCAGCCTCAACAGCACAAACCGGCCCGCCGCCCCCAACCCCAGCCCACGGCCACCACCCAGCCGACACCAAAGGCCAGCCCACAGCCCAATGCCCAGACCAGACGTCCTGTGCCCCGCCGTCTCTTCCGCATGGTCGCGGCCTGGATCTCGTGATCGCTGGCCTCCGGGGATCGGTTTCGAAGCGCACGAAGTCCCGCTCCGAGTCGATGACGCGCGAGATCGGTTCAGCCTGACGCTAACTCCCCAGTCCCCGCAGTTCAGGACGGCTGTTGAAGCAAAGTGTCGATCTGACGCCAACGTGGTGTGTCGGCGATCCCTCCCACGGCTGAGTAGACACGCGTCCAGGCCATGTGTTCATGCACCCGCCAGCACCGGGCGTGAGCGCTCTTCTGCCGCTGCGGGCGGGTGACGATCAGCGGGGTCTGGGCGGTGGGTGTCGCGGGTCCAGGCTTGTTTCATGAGCAGGTTCGTGGAAGACATCCGCCGCGCCGCAGCCCGGGATGACCTTCCTCGCCGTTTCCGAGCCGATGATGTGCGACGTGCTTGCCTTGGGTGGGCTGATCACACTACGGCGTGTTCCTCCCGAAGCACCAACGCGGGGAATCCTGGCGGGTACGCGGAGTACTTCGAGCCGAATCCTGACGGCTCTTACAGCCTCCTCCGCTGAGTCGTAGCACGCACCCTCGAGCCGCTGGGCGTGCGGTGTAGCCGGGCTCAGCCACCGATGTAGAGTTCGCCGTCGCGTTCGGTCACCGGCGCCCGCCCGAGCGGCAGCACTCGCGTGAGCATGCGGTATCCGAAGCCCAGGCCAGGCACCTTGGCGAAGACGCCCTGCGGTCCCCGGACCATCTGCCCGGTCCCGACGTCATAGACCGAGTGGTGCCAGGGGCACACCAGGCACCCGTCCTCATCGATACTGCCACCCGCCAAGTCAGCGCCGAGATGGCGGCACCGGCGCGTGACCGCGAAGTAGCGCCCACCGGCGTTCCCGACGGCATAACGCCCCGCGCCCACCACCTTGCCCGGCGGGAGACCGGCAGCTGCGCCAACCCGCTGCTGTGCACTCATCACGCCTCCTTCCGCGGACCCTGCCTGCTGATATCGACCCTAAGCCGCGATCGGCCGCGGTGGTGTCCGGCAGCCAGCATCTCTCTCCGGCGTAAGAAGCCGCCGCCCCGCGAGCCACCACTGCCAGGCGCCGGCACCCCGGGCGCGCATAGACACCCGCTTCTGGCTGACAGCATGCACGGATGGGCGTGGCCTGGGGCGCCCGCGCCGGGCGGGACGGCGGGCGAGTGTCTAAGCTCGCTGCCGTGGCCGATGATTTTGATCCCGTGGCACATAACCGGGCCGCATGGGACCGCGAGGTCGACAGCGGTAACGAGTGGACCCGGCCGGTCGGGCCGGATGTCATCACCCGGGCGCGGGCGGGTGACTGGTCGGTTGTGCTCATCGGCTATCAGCCGGTGCCGCGCGACTGGTTCCCGGCTGACCTGGCCGGCGCGGCGGTTCTGTGCCTGGCTTCCGGCGGCGGCCAGCAGGGCCCGGTGCTGGCAGCGGCGGGCGCGAGCGTGACCGTGTTCGACAACTCGCCGCGGCAGCTGGGCCGGGACGCGGAGGTGGCCGCACGGGACGGGCTGGCGATCCGCACGGTCCTTGGCGACATGCGTGACCTGAGTGTCTTTCCCGATGCGAGCTTCGATGTGGTGTTCCATCCGGTGTCGAACGTGTTCTGCCCGGATGTTGCGCCGGTCTGGCGGGAGTCGTTCCGGGTGCTGCGGCCGGGTGGCGTGCTGCTGGCCGGGTTCATGAACCCCGACGTGTTCATCTTTGATGTCGCGGCGCTAGAACGGGACGAGCTTGTGGTGCGCTACGGGCTTCCGTTCTGCTCGCTCGATCTTCCCGATGCCGAGCGGCTGCAATACTACGGCGACGGCCCGGTCGAGTACAGCCATTCGCTGACCGCCCAGCTCGGCGGCCAGCTAGACGCCGGGTTCAGCCTGACCCACCTGGTCGAGGCCCCGCATCAAGCGGACCCCACCAGGCGGTACATGCCGGGCTACTTCGCCACTCGTGCCACCAAACCTCGCTCAACAGCCGGTAATTCGAACATGCCGCCGGGTGTGTGAGTTCGGGAACCGATATGCGGGGATTCCAGCCTGCCGCGCGGGCCAGTCGTAGCCCCCTGCGGGGCACGGGGTGCGGGTAGACCATTGCCATAAAGTACGGTCGGCTCCCCCTTAACGAGCAGGTGACCACCTTACGGGCGGTTCTCCTGCGCAACCACCCGACCTTGCCGCACCGTGAGCGCGGCTGGTGGGGTGGTGTGCGGCTGAGCTGGCCGTGGTCAGTACGCGTAAGATCGCCAGGTGGCGCACTACAGCAGGCTGTCTAAGATCGTGATCGACGTCCCCCCTGCCGATCATGACCGCGAGCTGATGTTTTGGAGCGCAGCCACCGGCCAGCCGCTGGCCCAGTTCGACAGGCACCCCGAGTACCACGGGGCTGCACTGCATGGCCAGGAGTTGTGGCTGCTGACCCAGCGGCTCGGCGACGGCCCGGCCAGGGTGCACATCGACATCCACACCGACGACCCAGCCGCCGAGATAGCCAGGCTGGAGAAGCTCGGCGCCGAACTGGTCCAGCAGGTGCACTCCTGGTGGGTAATGCGCGATCCGGCCGGGCTGCTGTTCTGCGTCATCCCGGAAGCCCCTGGAGTACTCGACGACAGCAACGCCCAGCACTGGGACTGATCCAGCAGGATCAGCCCGCAGGCCCCAGACACACATCCGGTCATGCCGCGATGGCGGCGTGTTGAAGCGGTCTGGGTCGGCTACTCGATCAGCTGTGCTCCCACTGCGTAGTGCGCTCAGGTGCCGGTTGCCTCCCGCGATGCTGCTGTCTCGGCTACCGTCGGGGCGTGCACTGCCCACGCTGCAGACAGCCGTTTAGCGGCGGGCCTCAGGCATCTGTGTGCCGCAACGGCGCGATGGAACTGTCTCACGCCGCGCACGAGGCGCTGTGGGCCGTCGTTGACAACGACCCGGCCGACGCACCTGCCTCCTCCACACGCCGGGGAGGGCAATGGCATTGCCCAGCCGATGGCACCCGGATGAATGAGTCACGTGGGCAGGTGTGCTGCCCCGCATGCGGCAGGTACCTCCCGCACTCGCTCCTTTACCAGCTCATCGAATTCCATACCCACCGGACTGTCCACTCCGCTGAGGAAACGCACGACTCCGGATGACCCACCGCGCGGCTGTACTGATGACGGTTATTCCCATGGCTCTGGCCTGGCATAATGGGCAACGATGAAGAACCCAGCCCCCTTCCCGGTGACCGTGACGCACCTGCCGGTCGTACGGTGCGATATCTGCCTGAAAACCATGGCACACCAGCCCGGCCAGGTGACCGCCGTGCTCACCGAGCACTACCGCAAGGCGCACCCGCAGGCACTCGCTGACTCCCCCTGACAACCCGGCCCGCCGTGTCCCGCATGTAAGCAGTCCAACACCAAGGCCCTGGTGCTCGCACAACTTGATGTTCAGCATCGGCCTACGCCCAGGACGCCAGCCACTCGGCGGCGCGCTCTGCACCCGGCCGGTATTGCCCTGGGACAGTCGCTAGACGAGCCGCAATCACGACCGAATCGACAAGGCCCGCCCCGAGCAGCGCAGAAACGAAGTTCCGGTCCTTCTCACGCAACGCGCACAACTTCGCAACGCAGAGATCCTCCTTGTTCAGGCACCAGCCAGTGAACTGATGCCCGCCAGTTGAGTCGGCTGTGTTGGCGTTTTGCACCTTGACCAGCCGATCCCGCCAGCCCTCCGGCAACGCGGATGTCTGCAGGTCAACACCATCGATCCTGAAGCCGTGAAGCTCTTCGAACGGCGAGAACTCCCCGGCAACCCTTTCGATGACGTCGGCGAGCCGCGCGGTTTCCTGGTTGCTGTCAGCGATCGGGAGTATGTCGATCTCGGCCGACATGGTTGCGTCCGTGGGGAGCTCTTCCTCCCGGAAGGTGCCGAGGATCGACTGGGAGCCGACCACGATCACCTCCGGTCGATTGATGATCTGGCAAGCGGCCCGGACGGCGTGCTCCAATTGATCGCGACGCATCAGCTCGCCTTCCGGAGCACTTCCAAACGTTCCTCGTTCGGCAGAAGGCCACCAACTGGAGAAACCTCCCGCATCTCGATGGAGTCGCGGTCCAGGCCCGTGAGGATCCGGTGGAGCCCCGGTATGTCACCTCTATCCAGCAGGGACTCCCAACGGTCAAGGTTACGAATGTGTGGCTGCCCTCGCACGCTGCTTCGGAGCCGCTCCAGGTTGCGCTCAATCGTCGGACGCCATTGTTCAAGGATCGGCCGCGTCAAGTGCGTCGACAGCTGTCGGTGCAGCCGCCAGGAGCGCCACTCGGAGCGGGTGAGCTCGGGGAGCACCGGTTGCCGGACGACTTCGAGCCGATACCCCATGCACGACAACAGCCGGTCGAGCTGCTCATCGCTCGGGTGGACCTTCCCAGAGAGGAACTGGCTGATGCTCGGCTGTCGCACTCCGCTGAGGCGCGATAGCTGCGACTGAGTCGTGCTCGTGTTGAGCATGACCTCATGCAGTACATAGCTCCTGTCTGGCATGCCTACACTATAGCAGATTTTGCTATAGTAGTACTTACTGCATGTGCAGGCAGGAGACTGTGCCCGCGATGAGCACTAGCAGCGCCAACGCACCCAGTCGTGGTCCACTTGACCCACCGATCCGCCTGCCCGTTCATCGCGACCTGCCGACAGCGAACTCGGCTGATAGAAGGCCAGAGTAGGCAATTGGTTCGACTTGCCCCTCGGATACCAAAAAGGGTGAGATCGCTCCAAAACAGACACCGCTTGAACACGCCTGTGGCAGCAATGCAGCCGTAGGCCCGAACGGCAACGTTGCCGTCCCTTCTCGGGGGCTGACCTTGGCCGACCAGATCATCGCGCCTGTTATCCCGGCCCGGGGCGGGCTAGCAGCCCTGGCAAGAACGCATCGGCGGACCGCGCGCTGCCACTGGCCGACGTGCCTGTCCATCTCGTGCCGCCAGCCGGGGTGTTGTACGGGATGGGCCGGATCGACACCTCTGGGCGGGTCGCTGGGCTGGTAGGGCATCGTCATTCCCGGATTGTGCGCACAAGGAGTGACAGGGCCTCCGAGGAGGGGGAGTCCTTGGGTGCGCTGCAGATCACCAGGGTCTGGTCCGGCGCCTGGGGTGTGGAGAGCAACTGCTGAGTGACGGTGAGGCGCCCGATGAGGGGGTGTTGCATCCGGTATACCGCGGACTGGGATGGGCGGATCGTGTTGGCGGCCCACATGGCGGCGAACTCGGCACTCTCGACGGCCAGACGGCCGATCAGCGCGAGCAGTCGCGCGTCAGCGGGGTACTGCGAGGCCAGGATCCGCAGGTGACCGATGCTGGCCAGGGCTTTGTCCGGCCAGTCCACGTACAGCTCGCGGGTGTGCGGATCGCAGAACACCAGTTCCGTGGCATTGGGCCGGTTCCGCGGGTAATCGACGTCACGCGGATCGAGGTGGCCGGCGAACAGCGCGTGGCCGACCGGGGTCCATGCCAGGATGTCCCGGCGCCGACCGAAGACCAGGGCCGGCACGTCACCGAGGGTGTCGAGCAGTTCGGCCAGGCCCGCATCGACGGCCTCCTCGTCCTGCTCGACGGGCACGGCCCGGGCGTGGCCGGTGCGCGCCAGCCGGTGCAGATGCTCACGTTCGGCGTCGCTGAGCAGCAGCGCCCGCGAGAGCGCGTCGATCACCTGGGCCGAGGCGTGGGATGCTTGCCCTTGCTCCAGCCGCGTGTAGTACGACGGGCTGACGCCGGCGAGCATCGCGATCTCCTCGCGCCGCAGCCCCGGCACCCGGCGCCGCCCGGCGAAGGCGAGACCAACGTCTTCGGGCGTCAGGCGTGCCCGGCTGGCGTACAGGAACTCGCCGAGGCTGGCCAGCTCGGGCACTGGAGGCATATATCAAGTGTCGCACCTGGCGATGCGCCTTTCCTGCCACTGCCAGGGATAGCCAAACCCTGGTCTGGATGCGCATGGCGCGCTGGGTCATGGTGGAACGCGACGGTACGCCAGAATGCGCGGCCAGCCTTCAGACCACGATGACCGGTCATGCCCGCATGACCGCAGAGGAGATTTAGATGAATCACTTGGCCTTCGGCGATGTCACCATCACGCGGATCGAGGAAATGCACGGGCCGATCATGCCTCCGAAGGTCTTCTTCCCGACCATTCCGCAGACTTCCTGGCAGGAGCAGCGGGACACGCTGGTGCCCGATCATCTCGACCCCGACGGTGAAATGGTCCAGGTCGCGATGCAGACCTGGCTGCTGCGCAGCGATGGCCGGACGATCCTCGTCGACACCGGTGTCGGCAACGACAAGGCGCGGCCGGCCGTCGAAGCCTGGGACCACCTGCACCTTGGCTACCTCGGCGTGCTCACCGCGGCTGGGGTCCAGCCTGAGGACGTCGACCTGGTGGTCAACACCCACCTGCACGTGGACCACGTCGGCTGGAACACGGTGCTCAGGGACGGCGAGTGGGTGCCGACCTTCCCGAACGCGACCTACCTGATGCCGCGCGCCGACTTCGAGTTCTTCAACCCGGCGAACAACCCGAACATCGCCGGAGGCGTCAACGAGAACGTCTTCGAGGACAGCGTCGCGCCCGTGCACGCCGCCGACCAAGTCCAGTTCTGGGAAGACAGCCACGTCATCGACTCGGCGCTGCGGCTCGAGGCGGCGCCCGGTCACACGCCCGGATCGAGCGTGCTGAAGCTGGTGTCCGGCCCGGATCACGCGCTGTTCGCGGGCGATCTGCTGCACACGCCGCTCCAGGTCACCGAGGTCGACCATAACAGCTGCTTCTGCGAGGACCCGGACCGCGCGCGGGCCACCCGGCGTGCTCTGCTCGGCTGGGCCAGTGATAACGCCGCCCTCGTGCTGCCCGCCCATTTCAGCGGTCACGGCGCGCTTGAGGTGGAGCGCCGCGGCAGTGGCTTCGGGATCCGCGGCTGGGCGGGATTCGACCGGCTATGAGCACACCGGCAACCCGGCCTGGGCCGGGCCCGGCGGTCAGCGGCGAGCTTATCGTCGCGACCACCGCCGGCCAGATCCGGGGAACGCAGACTGCCCAGGCCCGGGTGTTCCTCGACGTGCCTTACGCGGCGCCCCCGCTGGGGGAATCACGATTCGCCGCACCGCGGCCGCACCCCGGCTGGGACGGCGTCCGCGACGCCACGCAGTCAGGGCCGAACTCGCCGCAGCCTCTGCGCGGCCAGTTCGGGCGCCTTGACCTCTCCCCGTTCTTTGGCGGCGGCTGGGAACCGGGAGAGGACTACCTCACCGTCAACGTGTGGGCCCCGCCCGAACTGAGCTCGCCTGCCCCGGTGCTCGTGTTTGTGCACGGCGGCGCCTTTATCGCCGGCTCTACGCGCGGCCCGGTCTACGACGGCACGGCATTCGCCCGGGACGGGGTCGTCATGGTCACCGTCAACTACCGGCTTGGCATCCCCGGATTCCTCCGGCTCCCGGACGCACCCGACAACCGCGGCCTGCTCGACGTGATGGCGGCGCTGCGCTGGATCCAGGACAACGCTTCCCGCTTCGGCGGCGACCCGGGAAACGTCACGCTTGCCGGGCAGTCCGCTGGCGGGATCATCGTGGCCAGCCTGGTCAGCGCGCGGGACACGGCGGGCTTGTTCCGCCGGGCGGTCATCCAGAGCGGCAGCGGAACCGCCGCATTCACTCCCGAGCAGGCGGGAATCGTTACCGCCGCCGTCGGACGCGAGCTCGGTGTCAATCCGAGTGCCGCCGCCCTCGGGCAGCGGCCTGACGGGGAACTGGTCGATATCCTGCCCCGGCTGGCGAAACTCGACCTGAGCACCGCGGGGGCGCACGACCCACTCGGCGGCATCACGCCGCTGAGCCTTGTGCTCGATCGTCAGCCTGCCGACATGCTCGAAGACGTCGCGGCTGACGCAACCGCTGACGGCACCCAGATGCCGGACCTGCTGATCGGGTCCAATCTCGAGGAAAGCAGCCTGTACCTGGCACCATTCCAGAACCTCGACGACTCGACAGAGGCTGACCTGCGCTCCACCGCGGCACGGTTCCACCCCTCCCCCGATCTCCTAGTCGAGGCGTACCGCGCTGCGCGACCGTCGGCGTCGACCGGGCGGCTTCGGGTCGCACTGCTCAGCGACGGCATGTTCGGGATCGGCACCCGCCGCTTCGCCAACGCCCACGCCAGCGTCGGCGCGGCCCGGACATTCGTCTACGAGTTCACTTGGGGATCACGCGCCCTTGGCGGGCAGCTCGGCTCCTGCCACCTCCTAGAGTTGCCATTCGTCTTCGACAGGATCAACCTGCCCGCGCTGAACGGCCCGGAGGCACTGCTCGGGACCGAGCCGCCGCCTGCTGATCTCGCCACACGCATGCACGCCGCCTGGGTCCGCTTCGCGACCCAGAGGGATCCGGGCTGGCCTGCCTACTCCCTGGCCGCCCCAACAGTGCAGCAGGTCGGCGAGACCTGGACTCATGCCACCGACCCGCATGGGCGTGAGTTCCGGGCGTGGGGAGTAACCTCCGCTGCTGGCTCATCACGGTAGTTATCCACACATTCATACAGGCTGATGTTCTTGATTATCCCGAACGGAGAGTGGTTTCTGCCGGTCCGAGCCGGGAAACAGGCGCCCGGGGCGGACGCTGGCCGGCGAGGACGGTGCCGGGGCGGCATGGCTGCTGGCCCAGCACGCGGATCGCGATCCTGCCGGGCAGCGAGCCTTCCTGGATGCGCTGCGCCGCGCGGTCGATCAGGGGGACGCGTCACCAGCGCACCTCGCCTACCTGGAGGATCGGGTCCGGGTCAACGCCGGGCAGCCTCAGCTGTACGGCACCCAGTTCGCCGTCACCGACGGAGTATTCGGGCCGTGGCCGATTGAGGAGCCGCAACGGCTGGACGAGTGCCGCGCCGAAGCCGGGCTTGAACCATTCGCCGACTACGAAGCACTCATGCGAGACCCGCCATAGCCAGCACTGACACCCATCGCAACGCTCACGCAACCCCATCTGGCCGCAATCCGCTCCGCTAATAGGATTGCGTACCGTGCTCATAATGCGAGGTTCGACGCATGATCAGACTGCTCGTAATAGGCCGTTACGTTCAGGAGGCACCTACCTGGCCGAGCTGTAATGATGGACTTTCCCTCGAACCAGTAGCTGCTAGGAGGGTACCCGTCTCGAATGTCAGGACGAGCATTCCCTCTGCCAGGCCAACCGCGAGCGAATCGGCGACTGGCGTCACTGCCAAGGCTGGGTGGTGGACAGGTACCGTCAGCGCGCAGGTTCCGTCGGCGGGGTTCCATAGCCGCACCGTCTTGTCGTTGCTGGCCGTGACGAGGAGGGTGCGGTCCCTGGCCTGAATCGTGCATACCGCGTTAACCTTACCGGTGTGGCCTGTCAGCACGCGGAGTTGGGTTCTGTAGGGAGGGGCCCATAGCCGTACCGTTCCGTCGTTGCCGCCGCTGGCAAGCAACTCCCGGCCATTCACCGTAACCACGCACACCGCGCCGACGCAACCTTTGTGGCCTTTGAGCACCGTGAACTGCTCGCCAGTGCGTGGATCCCGCAATTCTATGTCCCCCTGCGAATCGCCGCCCCAGTTGGACCTGGTTACGAGCAGATCCCGGCCGTTGACCGTAACCACACAAATCGCGTGGTGGCCTAGGCGCTTGCCGAGCCTGCGTAGACGCTTGCCGGTGCGGGGATCCCACAACTGCAATTCCCAGTCGCCGGTGGGGGCGATAGCGAGCTGCTCCTGGCCGTCTACCGTAACCGCGCACACAGCGCCGCTCACGGTATCGAACGTGCGCAGACGGTTGCCGGTTCGCGGATCCCACAACGTCACCTGCCAGTCGCTGGAGATCCTCGGGTGGTTCTTGGAGGCCACCCTCAGGAAGTTTTTGTATGCCTGGTCGTGGTCGGGGGCGGTAGCGAGCATCTCTTGGCCGTCCACCATGACCGGGCACATTGCGCTGACTCGGTTATGGTGGCCTTCGAGCGTGCGCTGCTTGCCGGTACGCGGATCCCACAATTGGACCGTTCCGTCGTTGCTGCCGCTGGCGAGCTGCTCTTGGCCGTCTACTGTAACCGCACACACAGCACTGACTCGACCATAGTGTCCATCGAGTGTGCGTTGCTGACTGTTCCGAGGATCCCATAGCCGCACTGCGCGATCGACACTCCCGATAGCGAGCAGATTCTGGCCTCTTACCGTAACCGCGCACACAGCTTTAACAGCGCCTCCGTGGCCCTCGAACACGGCGCGCTGCTTGTGGGTGTGCGGATCCCACAATCGGACCGTTCCATCGTCGCTGCCGCTGGCAAGCAACTCCTGGCCGTCCACCGAAACCGCGCACACAGCACTGACTTGGTTATGGTGGCCTTTAAGCGCGTGGTGCTCGCTGTTCTGAGGGTTCCATAGCCGCACGGCGTGATCGTCGCCGATACCGAGCAGATCCCGGCCATCCACCCTAACGACGCAGACTGAGTAAACACGGCCGCCGGGGTTATCGAATACGGCGAACTGCTCGCCGGTACGCGGGTTCCACAATCGGACCGTTCCGTCGCTACTGCCGCTGGCGAGCAGGGTCTGACCGTCCACAGTAACCACGCACACCGCATTGAACCAGCCGTGGTCCTCGATCGTGCGCTGCTCACCGTTCCGAGGATTCCATAGCCGTACTGTGCGATCGCGGCTACCGCTGGCGAGCAGGTTCTGGTCATCTAGCGTAACCGTGCACACAGTATTGACCCTGCTGCAGTGACCCTCGAACACGGCAAGCTCTTCACCGGTACACGGGTTCCACAATCGGACCGTTCCGTCGTCGCTGCCGCTGGCGAGCAACTCCTGGCCGTCTACCGTAACCGCGCACACCGAATAGGCAGCACCGTGATGCCCTTCAAGGGATACGTGCTCGGTTCGCGGTCTCGTGACCGCCCACCTGGCACGGTAGGGGGCCTGCCAGCGGCTGTCCCGGTAGGCACAGCCAAGGTTGTCGAGCGCCTCGGTAACACTGAACAGGGCCGCGCGTTCGGCAGGGGCATCGGCGATGATGGCTTGAGGCGTCAGCCGCAGCAGCCGTGCCCGGCCACGAGCGGCCGTAGAGGACGCGTCATCGGCCGCCGGAATCAGTCGGCCGAGGTCGGCATGCAGCGGGTAGGCGTCATCGGTCAGCAAGTCATCGATCAGCCCGGCGCGGGCGGCGTGTCCGGGCAGCGATCGCAGCAGGTACCGGGCCTGGCCATCCCAGTCCTCGTCTCGGCCTCGGGCGGTGAAGGTACGCGTGAGCAACTGTTCGTCAGCTATCCGCGGGATAACGTCCGCCCGGGTATGAAGGAGGGTGTCGTTGAGTGCCTGGTGGAACAGCCGGTAGGCCGGCGTGACTGCGGGATCAGCGGTGTCGTTTGAGGCATTGCCTGCCGTCTCCACGAGGAAATTCGCCGCAGCCGACCGGGCGAACTCAGCCAGGTCCTCCACTGCGACATCGACCCGGTAGAGGGTCTTGACCGCCAGCTGCCACAGTCCGGCAGGCAGGCCAGGTGACTCCGCGAAAGCCAGGGCGGTCAGGAGGTCCCGGGCCGACACCTCTGCGGGAGTCATCTGGTTCCTGGCCGACACCCCAGTGACCGAGGCGAGCCGCCGCAGGTACCCATCCAGCGCTGAGCGCACCGTTTGCGGAACGGCGAACTGGCCGGGATCGGCGGCCTCGGGCCGGAGACCATAGGACCGGGCGATCAGGCCTGCGATCAGGAAGTTCTTCCCCGATACCTGCGCGATCCGGCCGGCCAGTGGCCGGGCCACAGCCGCATCTGCGTACGGGTTGCCGTCGCCGCCCTCCAGTTGCAGGTAAATCTGCGCGTATGCAGCCAGGTCGTCCGGTTCGAAATACCCGGGGTCGTCAAGGTCGATCAGGTCTGTGGCGGGGCCGAACCAGTCCAGGAGGTCACCGCGGTCATCCCGGCGCCGGGTTCCCACGGCCACCTGCACCCCGATGCTGGCGCAGTCTTGAGACAAGGGGAGTACGACGTGATCGATGACATCGCGTGCCTCCTCTGGGCCGGCAGACTCATCGAGTGCGTCGATGATCACGTTGAACCGGGTTCCGCGCTCCCGGAGCGCGTCCTGGACCTTAGTGACCAGACCCGCTGGCTCACCGGGCGGTGCGGCACGAGCAGCGCGGGCGATCTCTTTGGCCACGTCCAGCGCGGTCTTGCCCTTGGCGTGCACCGCGCAGCTCACCGACCCAGGACTGGCCCGCACGCCGATGTCATCAGCCGGCAGCGCGGCGCGGACTCCGCTGTCGGCAGTGGTCACGACCCGGCCCAAGACCGCAGACTTTCCCGCGCCGGGCGAACCGGTCACCACCAGCACCTGCCGGTCCGGCTGGGGACGGTCCAGCCAGGCCACAATGCGCTCCAGCGCACTGGTCCGGCCCCGGAACCGCCAGCCGTTCTGGGCCTCGTTGCTGACCCCGCGCGCCCGTGGTCGCCAGTGCCTGACACCCTCCTCGTCACCCGCCAGCGACCAGCCCCACCGGGCGAGTGCTTCCTCTCCAGCCTCTTCAACTCGCCAGCGGCCTGGACCGACAGCCACCAGCGGCAACGCGTCAGCCCCGCCGATCCCGAGGGCTGCCTTAAGGCGCCGCGCAGCATCGTCATCGTCGCCGGCCTTCGCGACCGCCTCTATCGGCCGGAGTTCCAAGGCGGTGTCGCCCTGCCGGGGGTGATGCTCGATGATCACGCCGATCAACAGCCCGTCGTGGAATACCGCGGCACCGGAAAACCCGGCCCACGCCGGCCCGCCGTCCGCCGCGGTCACGCCCCCGAGGACCGGGTCGCGCAGGACCAGTCGCTGCCTCTCCATGCCCTCCAGTACCCGGATTACCCCGTGCACCTCGCCGACATCACGGTTGCCGGTCTCGCCTGCCTGCCACCGGGGAAACCCGACCGCCTCGCAGCCCTCCAGTTCACCGGTATGCTCCCGATCCACCCTCCCGAATGCCACCGACCCGCCCGGCAGTTCCGCGCCCCACGGCGGGTCCCCTTCGACGGCGAGCAGCGCCACGTCAAGCCCCTGCGCCATGTCGGACACCACAACCGCAGCGTCAGCCCCGTCCACAGGCCGCACCACCTTCAAGCTAATCGCGGCCCGTTCGGTCCTTCTGTCGACGGTGCAGTGCCACGCGGTCAGGACATGGGACGCATTCAGCAGGTACCCAGAACCGACCTGTGTCCTGCCGGTATCCGTTTTCGCGATGACAGCGACCACCCGGGCCGCCGGGATCCCAGGCAACGCGTCCTCACGTCCGCCTTACGCCGACGCCGGGAGCATCCTCCGACTGATCGGCGACCCTGCCCTGCTCGCTGTAACTGCCATCCGCCTGCCGCAAACGCGGCTTCAGCACCAACTTGAGCGAGTGCGTCCGCTCTGACCTGCCTCCGGCATCCGCCCCGAGGACCGACCAGCCGATCTTCCCGCCCGCATGCTTTTCCGCCACCAGTTGCAGCGTCAGCTCGACATCCCCAAGACTGAACTGGACATCCCGCCCTTGCCCTTCCGCCAAAGCGGCCTCCAGGCCCGCCCGCAACGCGGCAATCGCCTCCGCGAGATCCCCGATCTCCTGCGCCATAAGGCACTTATAGCAAGATCCATCCCCCGCCGCAGACCGCCTCAGCAGTTCACCCCACGCGGAATGCCAGGGTGACGCATATCGGCATTTCTGCCGCGCTGAACGACCGCGTGCCCCTGGGCAGGTCCACCGCTCATATCGGCGCGGTGTGCACGCAGGATGCAGGTCTGCCATCACCGTCTGTGAGTGCGCCAAGGTCGCAACTACGATCGCAGCCGCCACGATAAGCGCCTCGGCGCCAGCGTGAGCGTGGGTGGACGCCCATTGGCCAGGCATGCCAACATCCGCTGTTCACCGTGAACGACGTCGGCACGGCGCGCAACAACTGGCAAGCCGCCATAAGTGCCCGGAACCTCATCATCTGCCACCGCTGAAAGCCCGAGTGGCATGCGGCTGAAGCGGCGGCCCGGCAGGGGCATCGTCCATCAGGGGTGAGGAGATGATGAAGTCAGCGCTTGCCCGGTTGCAGGCGACGGGGATGTTCCACACCACGGCGATCCGCAGCAGCGCCTTGACGTCCGGGTCGTGGGGCTGCGGCTCCAGCGGATCCCAAAAGAAGACCAGCAGGTCGATGTCGCCGTCCACGACACGCGCGCCGATCTGCTGGTCTCCGCCAAGCGGACCACTCTGGAAGCACGTCACCGGCAGGCCCAGATCCTCGGTGACCATGCGGCCCGTGGTGCCGGTCGCATAGAGCAGGTGCCGGCTCAGCAGCCCACGGTTGAAGCGCGCCCACTCACACAGATCCTGTTTCTTGTTGTCATGGGCAACGAGGGCGATGCGCCGCTGCACGCACACCGGCGCACGCGCCCCCGGGGGACTGGCGTTCTCCTGGGTCACACGCCCCATCCTGGCCCGCCGATGTTTCTGCTACGCCACAGCCCGGTTAGTGCTGTATGTCAGGCCAGCGATCACCGGGCCGCAGCGGTGAGCCTCCCTGTCCCCCGCCAGAGTCGCTGTTACCGAGTGGCTGTCCTCAGTCGATCTCCACCTAGTCCGCGACGTCAGGGTGGCGCCCAAGCCAGCGCCGCTCAAACGGGCACCGACAGCCAGCCCATTCCTTTCCTTCGCGGCCTGCCCAACGGCCAGTCACACCAGCAGCCTGCCGATGCTCTGACCCGCCGCTCCCCGCAGTACCCCAGTGCCCGGACCAGCGCCCCAGTGCCCGGACCGGCGGCAACCGGCGCCAAGCCCCATTCCAGCCCTGGCGCTAGTCCCGTAAACCAGTAGCAGCCCTGGGGCTGCTTCGCTCAATTACATCACCCTGAGTAATGAGGAAGGTTAGGAGAGCACGCAGTGCCGCTGCTATGTGCGTTGGTTGGTGAATGCCAGAGCTGCCTGTGGTCGCGCAGAGTTGGCCGGTCTGGGCGTTGCCTGGCTAACCGCCGGGCGGTTACGCCTGCGGATGTGGACTTGTCTGCTGGGTTTCCATCTGCTGCTTGAGGTTGGCCATGCCCGCCTTCAGGATGGCGTCGAGCCGACGTAGGAAGTAGGGCAGGAGGAGCCGGAACGGGTGGACGCTGCGGAAGACGAAGTCCACGTCCCACCGCAGACGCGAGCGTCCTTGCCCGAGATCCTCGATGCTGACCCTGCCCCGGTGTGACACGAGCGCTGGCTGGCCCTTGAACAAGACGTATTCGAAGGCCCGCGGCGGCTCGAACAGGGTGATCCGCTCATGGGCGACCGTCGGCACCCCCTTGAACGAGACGAGCCGCACCGCGCCCACCCCGTTGTGTGTTGTCCCGTCTTGGGCCAGCTTGACCTGCTTGACCGCCTCGATCCAGCTTGGTGTGTCCTCGTGTTCGCTAATGCGCTCCCACACGGCGTACTGGTGCGCGTCGATGTCGATGCTGACATGGACAGAGCGAGAGACCGTCACAGTACGTTCTCCTTCAGGTCGCCGAGCCGTGGTCAGGCACCCACGTGGCCTGCGCCCGGGCGTTGCGAGGAAGGATACTTTAGAAAATGATGTATGTACTTGCTGGAGTAAAGTCCTAAAGTGGCCAAAACCTACCGCCAGTACTGCGCGCTAGCACACGCGCTCGACACCGTGGGTGACCGCTGGACGCTGCTGATCGTGCGTGAATTGCTCGCAGGACCGCGCCGCTACACAGACCTGGCGGCGGGCCTGGTGACCGTGCCCACGAATCTGCTTAGCGCCCGCCTGCGGGAGATGGAGTCCAACGGGCTCGTCCAGCGCACCCGCCTGCCTCAGCCCGCCGCAGCCGTCATGGTCTACGAGCTGACCGAACTGGGCGAAGGCCTCGCTGCTCCCCTTGTCGAGCTGGCCCGCTGGGGGATGCGCACGCTCGTGCCACCCCGTGACGGGCGCTCGTTCCGCGCACACTGGCTGGTGCTCGCGCTCAACGCGCGTTTCGAGCCCAGTGCGGCGACCGGGCTGACCGAGTCGTATGAGTTCCACATCGAAGGCGACGGCACCGTCCGCTTCGACATCGCCAACGGCCAGGGCAGCGCGCACCTCGGGCCAGCCACCGACCCGGCCGTCAGCATCACAGCCGATGCCGACATCTTCCTGGAACTCGCCGCAGGGACTATCTCCCCCGCTGACGCCCTCGCCCGGGGAGCGCTCATCGACGGGGCACCGAGCGCCATCGCCCGTATGGCTGCGGTCCTCCCACCCCGGAGCTCGGGGCCGCCATAATGGGTTAGGCGCCCTCCCCGGTTGCCGCATCCGTTAGTTCATTGGGCGAATGTGACGGACGGTGGGGTGAAGTGCCATGGCGCACCCACCGGCCCGTCGGCCATCGTCTCGCTCAGGTCACCGTCAGTAGCGCTTGCCTGAGGCACGCCCGCCGAGCCAAGGGCCGGGTTCGGGGTGGCAGTAGCCCAATTTGGCTGGTATGCCTTGGCGCCAAGAGTCGCACAGCTGGGTGTTGTTTCTGCGTTCTGTCTCGGGGTCTTCGGGCAAAGGAAGGCGAAGTGCCGTGAGAAGGTCAAAGCGGTGCAGGTCGAAGGCAGTTCGGACTGTTTCTCCGTAGGCAGTGGCCGCGCGCACGGCGCCGATGTAGGCGATGCGGGCGAGCGCAAGAGGTATGAGCGACAGGAGCAGCCACCACCCTGACTGAGCGAGAGCAAGAGCGCTAATCACGGTGGTCACCGCCATTGTGGCCGACATGCGCGCGGCGCTGTCGAGGGTGTTCCGCCTGTCGTCGATGATGATCCGCATCCTCTCGCCGAGGACGGGGTAGAGGCGTGGCCAGGCGACGACGGCGTCGAACCCGTAGGGTTCGCCTGCAGTGACCTCCATGGCGGCGAGGGCGTTGCCAAGCGCGGTGGGCCGGGTGAGATCTGGTGGTGGGAACATCCTGCGCAGGCGGGTTCCCGCGAGTCCTGCTGCTTGGATCTGCTCCTCGCTTAGGGTCTCAGCGGGGTCTTCGGGCAGTTCTCCGCGGGCGGCTAGTTGATCCCGGCGGCGTTGCTGGATTGCCTGCGACAGCACTGTGAGAGGGCGTGCCCAAGCGGGCCATCCGCCCTCTAGAATACGCATCATCGCCAGTTGTAGTGGGTGGGTCACTGCCGCCATAAGCGTGATCGCGATTGTTATGAGAATTGCCTCACCAACGCCAAGATTAGCGGCACTTCGCCACGCACTGTCGAAATCGATATCGGGTCCGGGAGCTCCGGCCCAGATCAGGATGACGAGGAATAGGACAGCAGCGTAGGTCGGCAGATAGTCAACAAGGAGGAACCGGCCGCCGTCGAGCCGCGGCATAGCGAGCATATCGAGGCTCACGGCTCCAACTCCAGCGGCCCGTGGCCATTAGGACACAATGGCATCGCACGCCGGTCGATGTGGATCCGGCGGAGCGCGGCCCCGCAGATCGGGCATCGAAACCGCAGGATCCGATACTGAAGGGACTCTCCTGGCAAGGTTGCACCGTCTGCCTCACCGATGGATCTAAGGACCGCCGACCCAAGCCTCCGGAGATGATCGCGGCTGGACACACCGATTGCTTGACCTCCGAGGCTGACGACAACCCGATCAGCGGTGGTGTCATCAACAAAGAAGGACTCCAGAGCGGCAGCGGCGTTAGTGGCTGAGCAGTCCCCGGAGAGTTCCAGCACGGGAAGGTCGTCGTCGGCTGTCGACCCGTCCAGCAGGATGGCGAAATCCGCAGCGGTCATACCTCTTGGGGTACCAGCAGTAGCGTTCTCGGTCTACCCCGTACAGGATGGAGGGCACCTAGTCACGGAGGCAAGGGGTGGAAGATCGTCGCGTCGCTGCGCTGAGGAGCCGCGTCGATACCTACCTGAGCACGAACAACGTTGATGTACTGCTGTCAGCGGATGCGACCGCCGACGCGAAGCGGCTCATCCGCTCTGGGCGCCGAGATCCAGCGGCTCATGCGGTGCTTGCGTCCTTCTATTGGTACCGATACGGCTCTGGGGCTGGCACCGGGGATCTGGCAGCTGCGGTCGATCTAAGCGACCAGCTTCGGGCGGCGAATCCCGACTTGCGTCCGCCCGAACTCTCCGACGTCCTCGATTTCATCGACAGACTCGTCGCGGGTGAGGATCTGGTACTCGACATCGATGAGACAGACGAGGAGCGGCCGGCCTTCGCCGGGCTGTTCTACGATCTCGCGGGTCTGTGGTTTGCCAACTACCTCGATACTAGCGACATTGGCCTGCTGAACCGTGCCATCGCGGCGATGCATACCACCCTGGAATTGACACCGGAAGAAGACCCCGCATACTTGCCAGCCATGACGCTGCTCGGCTCCTACCTATCGGCCAGGGGAGAAAGGGAGGACCTCGACGCGGCAGTCGCCCTACTTCGCCAGGCACTTGAGCGCACAGGACCCGTCGGTGAGTTCCGGTCACACATGCACCGCGCCCTGGTCGGCGTGCTCGCGAAGATACGTGAGAGGGAGGACTCCGCCAATGCCGTGATCGCCTTCACCGAAGCGGCCATCGAAGGCATCGAGGAACTCGGCCTCGACGATCCGACAGGGGATCAAATTGCTCAGCTGGCGAGGGCCGACTCGGTGAGTGCCCTATTGGAGAGTAACGTCCGTGACGTCGATGAGCCTGTTGCCCTGGGGCGGCTGGCCGTAGCGGCGCGGGCTGGCAACGATCCCGAACGTCCCCTTGCCCTTTACGGCCTGGCCTTGGCGCTGCAAAGACGCGCGGGCGCGCGGAGGTCTGCGGCAGACAACGCCGAGGCAATCGCCTCGTTGCGGCAGATGCATGCACTCTCAGTAAATACTGAGGATGTAACGCTGAGTGCGCTGGCGCAGACCATGCTCAGCGTCCTTCTGGAACAGCGTTTCGGGCTTACGGGCGATCATGCGGTGGTGCCCGGCGCGCTGGCCGCGGCACGCGAAGCAGTCGAAATACTACCTCCCGGCCATTCTATCGAGGCGTTCAGTTTGACCAATCTCGGTTCCGCGCTCTCCTTCAGCTATGGCCAGACTGGCGCCAGGGACGACTTGGATGAAGCCATCGAGACGCTTCAGCGAGCGTCTCATACCGGAGAAGCGCGGACTCTTTCCATCCTTGGAGCCGCCTATTACACTCGCTACCTGCTGAGTGGCGTTCGGGCGGATCTCGACGATTCAGTACGATTGACCCGCGAGGCCGTTACGCAGACATCAGCTGACGATGAGGGCGCCGCGGACTGGCTTGAGAATCTCGGCACCGCGCTCCGGTTGCGCTATGAGGAGACTGGCTCATCAGCCGACATCGACGAGGCCGTGCGCTGGCTTCGCGAAGCGGCCGAGCGCACTCCCGCGGAACACGCCGATCGGGCACGGGCCTGTGCCAGTCTCGGCGGCGCTCTGCTTGACCGCTACCGGAGGACCAACTCCGCCGCCGACCTCGACGAGGCGGTCCGCGCCATGCGGGACGCAGTCGCACCCTCGGGCCCCGAATCCTCTGGCGGGGCTATCCTGCGGTCATCGCTCGGAGTCGCGCTGACCTTCCGTTATGAGCAGATGGGATTCGCGGCGGATCTTGATGAAGCGGTCGAGTTGTTGCACACGGCAGTCTCTGAGATCGCTGCGGGCAGCCCAGAACGGGCTCTCATTCTGAACAATTTCGGGAGTTCCCTACAGTTCCGCTTCGAGCTAACCGGTTCCAGGATTGATCTCGACCAAGCGGTTGCCGCTTACAGGGAGGCGATAGAGGCAGTACCTGCGGATAGCCCGCAGCGGACCATGGCACGCGGAAACCTAGGCAGTGTGTTGGAGAGCCGCTTCCAGCTAACTGGCGACCGGGCCGACCTAGACGAGGCGATAGGAGTGCTTCGTGCCGCTGAGTCGGCCGCAGCATCCGGCTCGACAGACCGGCCTGTCATCGCAACTAACCTAGGAAAGGCTCTTTTCAGCCGCTACGAGGACTTCAGCGAACTGGCAGATCTCGACGGCGCAATCGATGCGGCGCGGGCCGCGATGGAGTCGATACCTGCTACTCATTTCCGCCAAGCGCGTTACCGGTCGCAACTCGGTGCCTTGACGCTCGTACGCGCCGAGCGTCAAGGCGAACAGGCAGACCTGGACGCCGCAGTGACCCTAGCGCGTGCGGCGGTCGATGCCATGGCACCAGGTGACCCCCAAACCGCTCTCTATCTGGCTAACCTGGGCAATGCACTGCTCGTGCGTTCCCGTAGCGCTGGTTCCGCGACTGACCGGGTCGAAGCCCTGCGCGCGTTGCGATCCGCCGCGCAGGCTGAGACATCCCCTGCGCGGGTGCGCGTCCGCGCCGCCCGGCGGTGGGGAAGCCTCGCGGCCGAGGACGGCAATTTCGATGAGGCACTGGCAGGCCTGGAAGCGGCTGTGCACCTGCTCCCGCTCCTTGCATGGCGCGGCATCCCCCGCGCCGATCAGGAACGCTTCCTGAGTGAGATGACAGGCCTCGCGTCCGACGCCGCGGCGGTCGCCATCACGGTCGGCCGGACCGCCCTCGCGGTCGAATTGCTGGAGCAAGGCCGCACTGTGCTCTGGTCCCAGTTGCTTGACACACGGACCGACCTCACTGAGCTTCGCTCCGCGCGGCCGGATCTCGCCGACCGGCTCACCGAGGTAGGAGCCGCGCTTGAGCTTCATGCCGATCGCGACTTCGCTGGGCTGGAAGCCCTCGCTGAGACAGACCGTACCCCGCTGGCGCGTGAGTGGGACGAGCTCATCACCGAAGTCCGCAGGCTAGCCGGTTTCGAGGGATTTTTGCGGCCACGCCGGTTCGAGGAACTAGCCCAGGTCGCCATTGACGGACCGGTAGTTATCGTCAACGTCAGCGGCCTTCGTTGTGACGCCTTGGTGATCACATCTGGTGACGTGCATACAGTACAACTGCCCGGCCTCACCGCCCATGAGCTCGGCGATTACGTGAACGATGTGCTCACCACCTTCAGCCAGCCGCTCGCCAGCCTCCCCCGGATTGTAGCGATGCACCAGACGATCACCCGGATGCTGGAATGGCTATGGCCTGCTGTCACCGGCCCTGTCCTCAACGCAATTGGGTCGGCAGAAAGAATCTGGTGGTGTCCAACCGGCCAGCTCGCTCTACTGCCGTTGCACGCCGCCATTGACCCCGCCAGCGGCGAGCCGGCGCTTGACAAGATCCTGTCGTCGTACACGCCGACATTGCGGGCGCTTATCACTGCCCGGTCGCGAGCTTCGCTCACACATCCAAACCTTCTTATCGTGGCGTTGCCCGAGACGCCGGGTGCGCCCGACCTCGATGTCCAGCCGGAGACTGAGACTCTCACGCGGTTGTTCGGGCAGCAGTGCAAGATCCTTACCGGGGTCGGCGCCACGGTGTCCGCCGTCCGTAACGAGCTGGCCAGCCATCATTGGGTCCATTTCGCATGCCATGGCCAGCAAGACCTCCTGCAACCTTCACAAGGCGCGCTCTTGCTCCACGACGGGCCACTGACGGTCCTTGAGGTGGCACGGCAGCGCCATATCAACGCCGAGCTGGCGTTTCTGTCCGCCTGCCAAACGGCGGTGGGCGGCGCCCTTCCCGACGAGGCAATTCACCTGGCTGCATCGCTGCAGGTCACCGGATTCCGACATGTCATCGCCACGCTGTGGCCAATCCATGACGCCCTCGCGCCGCAGGTCACCAACGACGTCTACACCGGGCTAGCTGCTGGCCGTGACGTCTCCGCCATCGGCGACCTGCTTCACCAGGCCGTACGCCGATTGCGAAACGCGGGTAACGTCACAATGCCGGCTCTCTGGGCGCCATACATCCACATCGGCCCTTAGTAATTCCCCTTGGCCACAAGGCCACAGGATCTGCTCCTGCCGGTACCCCAGTCCGGTGTTGGCCAGGTCGATCAGATCGTGGCTGGTGGCCTGGCGGTTCCACACCTGCCGGCCGGTGTAACCCGACTTTTATCAAAGCTAGTGAGCACCGGGGCTGGCGCTGCTGACTTTGGTTAAGGCTTCACACGGGTCGCTGGGCAGGGGCCGGCGGTTGTAATGGTGTGGGCGTCAGCTCTGGCCCTGACTTGGCTCACGATCACTGAGATTCTGCAAGTGCGGTCTCCTGACCTGCAGGTTCGTACGTGCTGACGGCAAGAAATGCGCACTACAGTAATCCAACGGTTTGTTGTCCTGACGGCCTGGGTGGCCGGGCTGATCGTGGCCAGAGGCGAGGCCGCACCGAGCGCTGGCCGGGCCGCTGGCGCTGATCGTCGCACCGCTGGCACCTCGCCGAGGAGCTGTGGGCTCAGCTCGGCCAAGATCACGGGGCTGATAGTGGATCGGCTGGTGGTGGCCGGATCGGTAACGTCATGGCTCGCTAAGCGCCGACTGCCCGGCTCGGGTCAGCTGCCCAACCGCATATGGATGTGCCCGCCGGTGAACCAGTGCGGCGGATTCGCCGGGCTGAGCTCGCGGAACAGGTACCCCGCCTTCTCCGCTACGCGGCAGGACGCCGGGTTATCGACATCGTGCACGAGCATGATCTGCCGCAGGCTTGCCCCGGCGAACGCATCGAAGACCCAGTCGGTCACCGCCCGGACCGCCGCCGGAGCTATGCCGCGGCCGCGGGCTGCCACCGCGGTCCAGTAGCCAATCTCGGCGGTCTCGCGCTCGCCGATCCGGCCGGTCTCCTCGCGATTCTTCAGCCCGACACTCCCCGCCAGGACACAGCCGCCGACATCGCCCGCTTCGAGTACGGCGAAGCTCAGCCGGTCACCGTCCCGCCAGCCGCGATCCTGGCTTGCGAGCCACCGGGCCGCGTCGCGTTCATCCATCGGTCCGGTCCGCTCCACCCCGCCGCGCAGCACGGTCCTGAACGGCCGTTCGTCCGGTCTTGACCACATGCCACCAAGGAGGTAATCGCGGCTCATCTCGGCGGCCAACGCGGGGATGTCCGCCGCTCGCCATGGCCGCAGAATCAGCGCGGGCTGACGGCTCACCGCCGGCACGCACAGCTCAGGGAACCTCAGCCCGTCTGTCATGCCGGGAATAATGCTGGACCACCGGCATCGCGCTCAACCGGGTTTCGCCTGGGTGATCGGCTAAGGGCGCCACGACCGGCGACGCCGAACAGCTGACTGCAGTGCGCACTAAATGAGCCAAGTCGGATCCCATGAGCCTGTGGAGAGGCAGGGAGACAGCGATGAAGACGTCATGCGGCGATTACGGTGCTAACAGCAGCGGCTAGAAGGAGAAGGAGGCTGGCACCTGCGGACACCCAGCCCATGTTCACCCATCGGTGTTTGGCCAGCACCCTCTCCGCCAGCAGGAAGAGGTTCTCCGTAACAGCTGAGAGTCCGAAGGCATCGTCCGCCGACTGGATCATCTTCAGCCCTATGCCACGGTCTACACGGGCAATAGTGCCGAACCAGTACAGTGCGGCAGGCCGATAGCGAATGCCTCCCTGCGCATCTTGTTCAGTGAAGGACTTACGGAGCTCATCGAGCCTCGCATTGGACAGCCGCGAGTAGAGGCAGGCGATCGCCATCAGGATCGAGATCGCTGTCGCCACCGCCGCTCCTGCCAAGAGGAACAAGGTCGCGAGCGGCAGGCTGGCGTGGAGCTGCACGAGCTTCTGCGAGGAGGCAATGGTGACACTCGAAAGTACTGTTATGTATACACCGTTCAGCGTAAGCAGCAATTGACCCTTCGAGTCCGCCACCTTGTACCAGTCCATGGTAGAGGCGTAGACCTCCCGGGAAAACGTCAGCGCTCCCGGCGGGACGGAAGATTCGGCGGCCATACCACGAGTGTCACGCCCGAACTGGCCTACGTCGAGCCACAATGAGACCCCAACGCGCGCCATAAGTCCAGGCGTCACGCTCAAGGTCTCCCCCGGACGGTCCCGGCCGCCGCCGACTTGCCATACAGCAACATGGAACTCATCGACCAGGCCGTCTACGCGGGCTTAGCGGACCGGGTGAATGACGACCCGAGTTGGGTCATGTTGGCCCGGCAACGTAACCGCCTGGTGCCGGGCAAGCCGCAGGCTGAACCACGCCCGCTACGCGAACTGCCAGCATGCGGGCGGCCCAGCCGACCGCCGGATCGCGGTCTGGGTCGGGCGAGGCCTGGTCACCCGGAATCCTGGCAAGTGCCGCGATGATTGCCGGATTTCCCCGGCGATGGCCGGGTAGCGCTCGGCCCAGGCGGCGAAGTGCTCCTGCACTGCAGACGTCGAGGCGCGCCCGGCCACGAGCGTGGCCACCAGCCGCTGGCCATCAGGAGTCTGGATGGCTTCGCCGTCGCGGACTAGGGTGGCGAGCGCGTTGTGTTGAGGCGTGTGTGCTTGTACGCGGGTGTTCGCGGCAGTGAGCTGGCTGGCCCAGAGCCAGGTTGCGGCGGCACGCAGGCGCAGGCGGAGGCTGGTGCCCCAGGTCGGCCAGGACAGGACGGCTCATACTGGGCGGAGGTGTTATCTTTCGCCGGAGGCCGCATGGCGACGTCGTGGCAGCCCGGCTGGCACACCAGGTCGCCCTGGCGCGGGCCGCGGGGGGATGGCCAGTCCGCACTGGGCCGGAGGGACCTTTGGAGGTGACCGGCGTTCCGGGATGGACTGGGCGGAGCCGGCTTGCGGTGCTGGGGCGCAGGCAGTTCCTGTGGGCCATGGCGGCAGGCGCCGCGGGGGTGGCGGCGTGGTCGGTGACCGCCTGTCGGCCGCGCCCGATGCGGCCACCACGCCGCCCTGTGCCCCGGCTCATCGCGTTCGGCGCAGGATGGCTGTTCGGCCGGGCCGCGGCCGGCAGCAGCCAGCCCGGTTTTAATGACAGCGGCCTGCAGACGGTCACGCTCCCGCACACGGTCACCCGGCTGTCCTGGCGGGACTGGAATCCGGCCAGCTGGGAGGGCGTATGGGTGTACCGGAAGCATTTCGATGCGCCCAGCGAGGCGGCCGGCATGCGGGTCTTCCTGGACTTCGGCGCGGCGATGACGCAGGCGACCCTGACGCTCAACGGCCGTGGCCTGCCCGGCCACGTGGGCGGCTACTTGCCGTTCGGCACCGAGATCACCGGCCGGCTGATGCGCCGTGGCAACGTGCTGGCTGTCACCTTGGACTCGCGGTTCAACCTGGACGTGCCGCCGGACCGTCCACCGCCGTACACCGCCAACTCGGTCGACTTCTGGCAGCCCGGTGGGCTGTACCGGGAGGTGCAGCTGCGGATTGTGCCGCAGGTGTTCCTCGCCGACGTGTTCGCCAAGCCGGTCAACGTCATGGACGCTGCCCGCCGGCAGGTCGTGGTGCGGTGCACGGTGGACGCAGCGATGGTGCCGCGCGGCAGCGTGACCGTCCTTGTTGAGCTGCTTGATGGAACCCGGGAGGTTTCCTCCGCCACGGTGCCGGTGACGATCAGCAAGCAGGGGCCGGTCACGGCGACCGGCACGCTCAGCGGGTTGGCGGGCGTCACCTTGTGGGACACCGGCAACCCGAAGCTGTACACGGTGCGGGCCACGCTGCGGGTGGGCCGTACGCCGCTGCATGAGTACCGGGTGCGGATCGGGTTCCGCGAGGCCAGCTTCCGGCTGGACGGGTTCTTCCTGAACGGCCGCAGGGTCAAGCTGTTCGGCGTCAACCGGCACCAGTTCTACCCATTCGCCGGTGGCGCCATGCCGGCCCGGGTGCAGCGCAGGGACGCGGAGGTGCTGCGGCAGGAGCTGAACTGCAACATGGTGCGGTGCTCGCATTACCCGCAGTCGGAGGATTTCTACGACGCCTGCGATGAGCTGGGGCTGATGGTGTGGGAGGAGATTCCGGGCTGGGTTTACTTCGGTGACGCCGCGTGGCAGGCGGCGGCCTACCGCGACGTGCACGACATGATCATCCGTGACCGCAACCATCCGTCCATCATCGTGTGGGGCGTGATGCCCAACGAGGCGGGCGAACACGTCACCGAGTACGCCGCGTACCACGAACTCGCGCGCTCGCTCGATGACTCACGCCCGACCGGGGGCGACGGTACACCCACCGACACAAGCTTCGTATTCGACGTCTACAGCATCCACGACTACACACACCGGATCGGCCCCGACGGCCTGCGCCAACCCGAGCTCGGCCCCCCCACCGACGCAGCCGGCAAGCCCTACCTGGTCTGCGAGGCGGTGGGCGCGCACGGCGGCCCTGCGAAGCATTACCGCCGCATCGACTCCCAGCACACCCAGCAGGGGCAGGCCACCGCGCACGCCCGCGTGCACGACATCGCCGCCTCCGATGACCGCTACTGCGGCGTGCTCACCTGGTCCGGCCACGACTACCCCTCGGGCAACCACTATTCACTTGGCGGCATCAAGTACACCGGCGTAGCCGACGTGTTCCGCATCCCCAAACCTGGTGCCGCGATCTACCAGTCGCAGCTGGACCCGGCGATCCGGCCAGTGATCCAGCCTGCGTTCTACTGGGACTTCGGGCCGACCTCCCCTATCACCAGCCTGAGCAGCGCGATGATCTGCTCCAACCTGGACCGCCTCGAACTCTACGTCGGTGGCGCGCACCACGCCACCGTGACCGCTGACCGCGCCCACTACGGCCACCTGACCTACCCGCCGTCGTTCACCGACTTCACCGGCGTGGACGGTGCCTCGCACCCAGAGCTGCGCATCGACGGCTACCTCGGCGGCGTCAAGGTGGCCTCCCGCCGGTTCTCCTCAGACCCTTCCGCCGATTGGCTGCTGCTCGCGGCCGACGATGCCGAGCTGGTCGGTGATGGCACCGACGCGACCCGGGTCGTGTTCCGGGCGGTGGACGCCTACGGGGAGCCCCGCCCGTACGTCGGAGCGCAAGTCCGGCTCTCGGTGCACGGCCCCGCCCTGCTGATCGGCGACAACCCGTTCGACTTCGCCGAAGCCGGCGGCACCGGCGCGGCCTGGGTACGGACGCTGCCCAGCTCGGCGGGCTCGGTTACAGTACGGGCCAGCCACCCGGTGCTCGGGCCGGCCACGGTGATGATCCGTATCCGGCAGCCCTAGGCCGTGGCGGTCAAGGGGCTTACCTTGGCTATGCGGACACCCTTGTCTGTGGTGGCGGGAGCCGGGTTCACCTGCGTCCCGGGAGGCGCCCAAGGGTAGCGCCTCCCGCCGTCGGCTACGTGCCCGGCGCCCGTCCGTGTGGGGCCGTCAGGCGGGCAGGATATTGACCGGGTCGAATATCTGATACTGGTGCAGGGGGTCGCAGGTCTGTATTTGCATGATTGTCCAGTCGTTGTCGTCGGGGAAGGTCATGCACAACCCGGTTGCGTAGTTGTAGACCTCATAGGAGCCAGCGGGGGACGGGAGCAATTCCCATAGCTGGCTCCGGGCGCCGACGCAGTACCACTGGACCAGCGGCGTGCCATCACCGGGATTGCTGCCGTTGGGTGTGATGCACAGGTTGCTGTGCTCCCCGCGGATCTGGTAGAGACCGTCGGCGCCGGCAGTCGCGAAGTAGAAGTCGCTGGCCCCCGTGCCGTCGCAGTCGTACTCCTGGATCCAGGCGCCGGCCTGCGTAGAGTCGTTGCGGACGTTCACGCAGGCCGCGTTAGTGACGTTGTATATGTTGGCGTAGAAGTTGCCCGGCAGGCCGTTTGCCGCTTCGGCGGCGCCCGGCGGGGCAAGCAGCGCCACCACCACGGCCGCCACCACAGCGGGCCACCGCAGCCACCAGGCCGCCGCCGTCTTCCGCACAGCCCGGCCAGCCACGCCCAAGCCGCGTCTGGTCCTTCTCGTTGCCGTCACCATGGTCATCCTCTTCCTCCCGGCAGGTGAGTGGAACCGGGTCGGCGGGCAGACCGGGTGCTGGCCGAGTCCGGTTTGGCATTGGGATCGCCGCCAGCATCGACCGGGGCAGTCATCGCCCGCTCATCGCCTGCTCATCACCCCCGGCTGGCGTGCAGCCCGCGCAGGCCGACGAGCAGATCCATGTGCAGGCAGGACACCGTGTCAGCAACGAAATAGCCGCCGATCTGGACGGAGGGCGGCTGCTGTGCTGCCGGATCTCCCGGCCGTTCCGGGGCAAGACGATCAGCCAGGTGGTCCTGCCAGGAAATCGGGGGCCTGCTCAGGGTGATGCCCCGATGTCAGGGCGGCGGCGCGGGGGCAGGTTGGGCTCATGGCCCAGCTACCCATTGCATCACCGCCACCAGCCGGACGAGTGCGGCGTGGTGGTCGCCTCGTTCAACGGACGCGACAGCCCGCTTCGCCGCTGAGCGGCCCTGGCCTCGTGCCCCACCGAAGGACGCGAGATCTGGTGGACGGTGGATGCCGATAGGGAGGTCCGACGACGCGCATGAGCGCTCTGCGGTCAGCATCGACGCCACACTGCCGCTCTCGCGCGTGCCGTCGAACGCACCGGCCCAACAGGTGCCATGCCGGGGCCCGCCGCCAGCACGAGACCAAGATCAAATACAGCCTGGATGAGGAGCAACTCCCTCCATTTGGACTAGGCTGGGTAGTGAAGCCAGAAACCGGTGCCCGGCAGGAGATCTCTCCCATGACAGACGACTCGTCCTCCGCCCAGCAGCCGTATCCCAAGATCGACGTTAGCGTGCCACACGCTGCCCGGATCTGGAACTACTGGCTTGGCGGCAAGGACCACTACCCTGTTGACCGTGAGGCCGGCGAGCAGTACCGCGCGACCTATCCCGCAATCGTCGACATCGCTCGTCAGTCCCGGGAATTCCTCGTTCGCGCCGTCGGGTACCTGGCCGGCGAGGCCGGCATCAGTCAGTTTCTGGACATCGGCACTGGCCTGCCCACTGCCAACAACACCCATGAGGTCGCCCAGCGGGTGAATCCGCGGGCCCGGATCGTCTACGTCGACAATGACCCGCTCGTGCTGGCACATGCCCGGGTCCTGCTCACCAGCAGCCCGGAGGGTGCCACGCAGTACCTCGATGCGGACGTGCGCGACCCTGGCAAGATCCTCGCTGAGGCTGCCAGCCTCCTCGACTTCACCAAGCCCATCGCGGTGATGATGCTCGGGGTTTTGGGACATGTCCTGGACAAGGAGAATCCGCCAGGCATCGTCAGGACGCTGGTGGCAGCCGTGCCCTCGGGCAGCTACCTGATCATCAATGACGGTACCAACACCGACGAGACGCAGAACCAGGCCGCAGACGATTACGCCGACACTGAAGCAGTCCCGTACATACTCCGCAGCCCTGAGCAGATCGCCCAGTATTTCGAAGGGCTCGAACTTCTGGAGCCTGGGGTGGTGTCGACATCACTATGGCGGCCCGAACCCACCCGCTTCGGGCCACCCGCTGCCGTAGACGCTTTTTGCGGCGTCGCCCGCAAACCCTGACACGCCACCAGGCGCAAGTGCGCCCGGGGAAGGGACCGGGATCAGCGGCCGGGCGCGACAGCGGGCGGTGGCTGGGTGCCCGGACCGCGGAGCCGACGACCCCCGCGCCCGCAACAGCCAGCGTGCAGGCCGCCCATCCGGTCCCGCGCCGGGCGGAGACAGCGCCACCAGCCGGCTGGCCGCGCTGATAACCTGCGCACGGGCTGTGGTCCAGGCGGTTTCTGCAAGGCGGCAGCCATCGGGGCAGAGTCTCATTTTCTGGCAGGGATGCAGAGATGCTCACGGCGGTGCTCGGGACCGGCCTGGCGGGGCGGACACTGGCGTCACGGCTGGCCGGCGGCGGTCATGAAGTGGTCATGGGGACCAGGAACATCGCGAGTAGCATGGCACGCCCGGAAATGGCATCCTGGCTCGCCGGGCAGCCTCACGTGGAACTGGCCCCCTTCGCCGAGGCCACCAGGGCGGCGGACATGGTCGTCAACGTCACTTCCGGTGCTGCCTCGCTGGAGGTGCTCGGCAGTGCCGGGCCGGACGCGCTCGCGGGCAAGGTCCTCATCGATGCCGCCAACCCGCTCCATTCCCGCCCGGACGGGCCAGCGGTGCTCGACCCGGTGAGTTCCGACAGCCTCGCCGAACAGGTCCAGCGCGCGTTCCCGCAAGCGCGGGTGGTCAAGGCGCTCAACATGATGAGCTGCAAGATCATGATCGACCCCGACCGCATTCCCGGTCAGCACACCGCGTTCATCTGCGGCAACGACGCAGCGGCCAAACAAGCCGTCACAGCCCTGCTCATTTCATTCGGCTGGCCCGCGAACGCCGTCCTCGACCTCGGCGACATCACCGCCGCGCGAGGCATGGAGATGCTCTGGCCGCTCTGGCTGCGCGTAGCGCAGACGTTGGGCCACAGCGACTTCAACTTCCACATCACCAGCACCTGATGGCAGCGGCGCGCCGATGTGCTGATCGATAACGCGCAGGGTTGATCGTGATCCTAAGAGCCGGGCAGTTCGGGCCGATCTGGGCAGTGTGATACAGAGGCTGAAGGCTGAGGTCTCAGCTGGTCTGGGGCTTGGAATGGTGAACGATTGCTTTCGCTCGTTGACTGTAATTCAGTCGCCGCTACCTACCGGAAGGGATGTCCCCGCGGGGATTTCCCCGCGGGGACATCAAGGACTAGGTCAGCTGTCTCCCCAGGACCGGAAGTGCAGGGGCACTGAGTTGGTACAGCTGGGGTTGGGGGGGATGAGAGTTGTCGCCGGGCATGGGTTCAGTCTCATCGGCGGCCGGGCGAGCCGGGTGAAGTTGAAGTCGTTCACCAGGTTGCCGGTCAGGTTCTCGCGCACGTCGGGCCGCGGGTCGGGGCGGCCGTCGGTGGCTGGGTCGAGCCGGGCACCGCCCATGAAGTCATCCTCGATAAACCTCAGGTACGCGTCGAAGGACAACTGCTGAGGATCGATGTAACCGCGCTTGGCGTAGGGGCTGATGACTATGGCGGGAACCCGGAATCCGTACCCCTGCGAATCGATGGTGGGGGGGACCACATGGTCGTAGAAGCCGCCCCAGTCATCCCAGGAAAGGAAGATCGCGGTGGAGTCCCAGTCGCTGCTCGCCATGATGGCGTTGATGATGTGGGTCACGTACGCCTGGCCGGTGCTGACCAGGGCCGGCGGATGCTCACTGTTGGCGGGCTCGGGCGCTATCCAGGAGACCTCGGGGAGGGTGCCCGCCTTGGCCTGGGCGAAGAAGTTGCTGAGGTTTTGGACATCGCCCTGCTGGCCATCTTGCCCGACGTCGGTAAATCCGGGCAGGGGGTTCCATTTCGTCGGCACCCCGTTGCCGGTGGTGACGCCTGGCGGCAAAGCGCCGTGGTCGAGGTAGTAGCCCCAGCTGACGTTGTATTTGTTCAGCAGCCAGGTCAGGTCTGTCCAGGCGAAGGGGGTCGGGTTCGCCACAGTCCTGTCCTGGGGGCTGGTGGTGCCGACGCAGCTCATCGGGTCGGCGGGGTTACTGCAGATCGCCGACCACCCAGAGACCAGGTACAGATGGGACGGCAGGCTCCACGAATCGACGGACTCGAACATGTGGTCGTCCAGCACGAAGTTCTTCGCGTAGGCCCAGTAGTTGGGGATGTCTGACTGGACGTGGTGGCCCATCACGTCGGTGTTGCAGGGGCTGCCAGGCTGGCAGAGTGTCTCGGCCTCCTTGACGAACCCGTCCATCTTCCCACCGTCCAGGTCGGCTTCGAAGGCCGCGTTGTCGTGTGGGCCACCCCCATTGCTGTCCTGGTGGTCGACGTACGGCTTGATGCAGGTGTTGTGCAATGGGTCGGGCATGCAGACGCCTGCCGGGATGCCGTCCGCGCCGGGGTAGGTGCCGAAGTAGGAGTCGAACGACCGGTTCTCTTGCATGATCACAACGACATGCTGAATTTTGTGGATGCCGGTCGGTACGCTCGCCTGGTTCAGCATGGCCGACCTGGACGCCGCCGCGTGCCCGGGCAGGCTCATGCCCAGGACGAAAGCCGCAGCGACAGCCACCGCGCCAGTTTCGAACAAAATACGTCGCTTCATCCGTGTCCTCCCCTGTTCTCGAGGAACTGGGCTCCCGTTGACCCGGGCCCGGCCGTTCGGGCCAGGATGAACGTGGGGCCTAATTAAGGATCGCCGGCAATTTGACGATGATCCACCCTGTCTGGGCGAAGACTGCCCAACGACTGTGTGAACCGGAGGGTCGCCATTGACTGTGGAACACCCCAGTCATGCCTGGCAATTTCGCCTCTGTTACTACGGAACGCCGGGTGTTGGAGTCGTCGGCGTTCAGCGCCCCCTCAGGCCTGGACGCGGAATCGAGTAGTGGCTACCTATGTGAGGCGTGCCTCTAGCACCCGATGATGGGCGGTCCGGAGAGCTGAGGTGGCGCCGCGAGCACAGAAAGGCCCTGAATACGCATCCCCTGATGTTCCGCGCCGACCGGTACACCGCCACCGCACCACACACGCTGGCTAGGCTGGCGGCATGGCCTACGACGTCGAGCTCGCTGACCGGATCCGGTTCCTGATCGGCACCGAGCAGGGCCTGACCGAGAAGAAGATGTTCGGCGGCCTGGCGTTTCTGATCGGCGGCAACATGGCCATCAGTGCCAGCGGCCAGGGCGGAGCCCTGATCCGGGTCCACCCAGCCGAGGGTGATGCCCTGGCCGAGACGACGACCGCCACCCTGGCCGTCATGGGTGGCCGGGAGATGCGGGGGTGGCTGCGCGTCAGCTCCAATGACCTGGAAACTGACGAGCAGCTCACCGAGTGGGTCAACCGGGCCGTCAGATACGCTCGGTCGCTGCCACCCAAGCGCTAGCTGTACTGCCCACGGCGATCACGCCCGATGGCAGGACCGCCTACGACGCCAGCTTCCACTCGGGGACGGTAACCCCGATCCAGACCGCCACCAACACCGCGCTCAAGGCGATCAAGGTGGGGAACTCTCCCATTGACGTGCGATCACCCAATAGGGACCGATGGCCGGGGGGTATGGGCTGGCCGGTGCCCGCAGGCGATAACTGACTGCTTCCAAAATCGTCCCGGCGCCACCTGCCACTCGGCCGCGTTCAGTCCAGCCTGCAACTCCAACAACGAATACCTTTACGAAATAGCTGGGCTGCTGACCAGTTCCTTGTTACGTTAGTTGCATGATTTCCCCTGACAGGGGAGATCTCACCAGTTTCCGCGTTCAAGTCCCCCCTTTTCGGACACGTAATTACCCCATGAGTGCCCGTTTCCGGGCAGCCTGAGACGTCACCCGCACTTGTCCCTGGTCAGCGCGGGTGCCGTAGCAGGTCTTGCGCCTCCCTTCGGTTGGCGACGCCGCCAAAGCGGCTACCGGCTCGCTGAAGAACGCAAGCGCCGCGTCGTGTTTGCCCGGCTTCTGCCGGGCCTGGTGCGTCACAGGCCGTGTTCGCCGAACCACCCCGCGAGCTTGCCGGCCCGGCTGACCGCACGTAGTCGCCGTTCCGTTTGTTCCCGGACAGCCGCGGAGGCGACGATCAGCAGCCGGTCACCGGCCTGCAGCGTGGTGGTAGGGCCGGGGACGAAACCCTTTCCGCCGCGGACGATCAGAGCCAGGTTGGCCTGGGCGGGCAGCCGCAGCTCAAAGACCTCCACTCCGTGCAGCCGGGACTCGGGCGGAACCTGGGCCTGGAGCAGGTCGGCGTGCAGCGCCTCCAGCGGTGCAGCCTCGACGTTCACATCCAGCGGCTCGGCTAGTGCAGCCACCTTGAGCCGACGTGCCGCCCACGGCAGCGTCGGTCCCTGCAGCAAGGTGTTGACCGCCACCACGATGAACACGATGTCGAACAGGCGGGTGGCGTCAGGCACGTGGGCGTCCACCGGGATGGTGGCCAGGACGATCGGCACCGCGCCGCGCAGCCCGGCCCACGACAGGAATGCCTGCTGCCGCCACGGCACCCGCTGAGGCAGTGTGGAACGCCACGGCGCCCGCAGCGGCAACATCGAAACAGCCACGGCGAGGGGGCGGGCCAGCAGCGCCAGCACCGACCCCATGACCACAGCCGGGAGGATCTGCGCGGGCAGCCGGGCTGGGGAGGCGAGCAGCCCGAGCATCACGAAAAGGCCGATCTGAGCGAGCCAGGCGACCCCCTCGGCGAAGGCTCGGGTAGCTGGGCCGTGCGGGAGCCGGGCGTTGCCCAGCACCAGCGCAGACACATACACCGCGAGGAACCCGCTGGCATGGGCCAGCGCCGCTGCCCCATAGCTGGCGACGATCAGCGCCAGGATCGCGATCGGATACAGGCCAGATGCGGGCAGGGCCACCCGCCGCAGCCCGTACGCACCTGCCCACCCCGCGGCCATCCCGACCACAGTGCCGACGGCTAGCTGATAGACCACCTCCCCGACGATCAGCCCGGGTGAGGGCGGGTGATGGCCCATGCTGCTGAGCAGCGTCACCGCAAGCACTGCGGGAGGGTCGTTCAGCCCAGACTCCCCCTCCAGCACCCCTGACAGGCGCGGCGGCAACGGCAGTTTCCGCAGCACCGAGAACACCGCAGCCGCGTCGGTAGGCGCCAGCACTGCACCCAGCAGCAGCGCCTCCCGCCAGCCCAGCCCCAGTAGCCAGTGGGCCGCCGCCGCGACCACCAGCACACTCACGATGATCCCGGCCGTAGCCAGGCTCGCCGCCGCCGGAGCCGCGGCGCGTACCTGCGCCCATCGAGTCGTCAGCCCACCCTCGGCCAGGATCACCACCAGCGCGCTGAGCCCCAGCGCCTGGGCCAGCCCGGCGTTGTCGAACCGCACACCAACGCCTGCCTCGCCCAGCGCCAGGCCCAGGCCGAGAAACAGCAGCAGGCTCGGCAGCCCGATCCCGTGCGCCGCTCGGGCCGCCACGACCGCGGCGAGCACAACCACGGCGCCAGTGAGCAGGATCAGGCCGAGACCGCTGGTCGCCATAGCCATCACCGCTCCCCGGTATCGCCCATCCTCAGCCAACACTGCCAGGCATCCTGCACGGCACTCTTGACGAGGCGGCCTCATCGCCGGCCTCTACTTCTGAAGACGAATCCGCAGGTCAGCGGGATGGGTCGATGGTAGACGGAATGAGCCGACTGGCCGGGTCGCGTCAAGGGCCAATCAGCGCCAGCTCCGACCACGTCTCCTCCGCCGGACCACGGGAAGACGTCGACCGGTTCCCGACCGACACCCGCGGCCGCGCAATGTTCCGCAAGTATTGACATAAGGAGGCAAATGCGGCACTTTCGGCAAAAGGACTGGGAGTTCCGGCACCCCCGCGTGTCCGTTCGCCTACCCCTGGTGTGAAACCACAGGAGGTGGGCGCCCCGCCGGTGGTGGCCATGAACCCCGCCTGCCCGCTGGAGGGAGCGACGTGACGAGCATGGTGGGTGGCAAGGCGGACGCGGTCGCTACCGATGAGCAGGCACGGCCGGTCTTAGGGAGTGGCGGCGACCAGAACCCAGGAGGCGCCGATGGCTCGGTCAGCCGGCGGTCGCTGCTGCGTGCCGGCATCGGTGGCGGGGCACTCCTCGCCGGCGGCGCACTCGCGGGGTGCGCTCCGGGAACGGCCTCTTCTGGGGGGAAGTCGAAGGCTACGCTCCGGATGTGGACCTGGTACACCGAGGATGCCAAGACCTTCCCCCGGCTGATCGCGGAGTACGAATCGTCGCACCCACATGTGTCGATCCAGAACCGGATCATTGACTTCAACAGCTATGCACCAGCACTGGAGTCAGCGGTGTCAGCGGGCGACGTCCCTGAGATCTTCGCGCCTGGTGTACTCGCCGTGACGTATGGCAAGGGCGGAATCGCGCTGGACCTGAAGCAGGCGCTGGGAGAGTCATTCCTGTCTCAGTTCTTCCCTTCGACCAATGCCGAGTACTCGTCCGGCAGCGGGCAGTACGCAGTCGGCTGGGAAGCCCAGACCTTCGGGGTCTTCTACAATCCCGAGCTGTTCAAGAAGGCGAAGATCGACATCCCGGAGACATGGGATGACCTGATCGCCACGGTCGAGCCGCTGAAACGGGCCGGCCTGATCTGCTGCGCGTTCAATGGCACGCCGAGCGCGAGCGTCGCTGACTTCTTCCTGCCGCTGATCACACAAGTGACCGACGAACCCGAACTCGTCATCGAACTGGACCGGCAAACGGGCAGGGGCAAGACCTGGAATATCCCACCGGTGGTGGAAGCGCTCGGGATGGTGAAGAAAGTCTTCGACGCGGGCGTCTTCAACCCGGGAGCACTCGGCACCCAGACGCCAGAGCAAGAACAGCTTTTCTACACCGGCAAGGCGGCGATGAACTGGGAGGGCTCCTGGATGCCCGCCGACCTCCTGACCGAAGCGCCGAAGTCGTTCCTCGACGCCTATGACGTCTTCCCCAACCCGGCCTGGGTCAGTGGCGGCCGGCATTGGACACCCAACCAGGCCGGGTCGGGCCTGGCACTGAGCGCCAAGTCGCCCTATGCGGGGGAAGCGGTCGCCTTCCTCAAATGGCTGTATGAGCCTGAGCGCTACGCCCAGGTAATGAACGAGACGGCGAGCATGCCTTCCACCCTGGCCGCGGCGCCGCTGGTGAGCAACCCGATCGTACGGAAGATGACCTCTTACCTCACCGATGGCGACGGGTGCCCACACATCATGATGGGAGTCGGCTCCCAGGACGCCGCCGGGAACGGTGCGGAACTGGTCATCAAGGGTTCCTCGACACCCGCGCAGGCCGCCGCTCAGATCCAGGCCGCTGTCGTCCAGGCGCGCCAGCAAGTCTGAGGGGCGCGCTGACGTGCGGCTAGCGACGCGCCCGGGCCGTCTGCCGAGGACCAGTCCACCAACCGCCATCTTCCCCCGCGACGGCGGGAGCCTGTTCCGGAGTCCAGGTGCCCTGTTCGTGCTGCCCGCCGTGGCGCTGTTCGGGGTATTCGTTGGCTATCCCCTGGTGCACTCCATCTACCTCAGCCTGACCGCGTCACCTGGCTTCGGGCCGGCCCAGTTCGTGGGCGGGCGGAACTTCCAGGTGCTCTGGCACGATCCGGTCTTCTGGCAGGCGCTACGCAACACGGCGATCTACACGGTGGCAGGCACGGTCCTGCAGACGGTGCTGCCCCTGGCGGTCGCGCTGCTGATGCGGGAGGGCTGGCGGGGAAGCGTCATCCTGCGAACGGTCTATTTCATTCCGTCCATCGTCTCGCTCACGGTGTCCGGCCTCCTGTGGCAGCTCGCACTCGCGCCGGAATTCGGCCCGGTGAATGGGGTGCTGCGTGCCATCGGCCTTGGCGGCTGGGCGAAGCCGTGGCTGGCCGATACGAGCACGGCCGTGCCGATGGTGATCCTCGTGTCGCTCTGGCAATCGTTCGGCTTCATCCTGCTTATCTTCCACGCCGGGCTGCAGAACATTGACCCGCGGCTCTATGAGGCGGCGCGGATTGACGGGGCAGGGCGAATCCGTGAGGCGTGGAGCATAGCGATCCCGCTGCTCCGGCCGGTCACCGAACTCGTGGTCATCATCAATGTCATCAGTGGCTTGCAAATCTTCGACGTGATCTTCACGATGACGGGGGGCGGTCCGATCCACGCGTCGGAATCGTTGTCAACATACTTGTACAGCCTGTCGTTCGGCACCGCCTCCGGCGCAGAGCCAGCGTTCGGTTACTCGGCGGCCATCGGGCTTATCTTGTTCCTCATCACGGCGGTGATAACGCTCAGCCTTTACCAAACGCGTAAAAGACCGGACTGACTCCATGACCCCACCAAGAAAGCCTGGGTTCCCGCCGCTGTGGCGCGTCGCTGGCTATGCCATGCTGATCGCGATCGCGTTCCTGTGCGCGGTGCCGCTGATCTGGATGGTGCTGACCTCGCTCCGCCCGGGCAACACGGTCTTTGGCGGCCCGATCATCCCGAAGCGTTTCACGCTCAGCTCCTACGCCTTCGTGTGGACCAAGCTCGACATCCTGCACTTCTTCCTCAACAGCGTGTACATCACCGGAGTGACGCTTGTCATCGTCCTGGCGGCCTCCACGCTGGCCGGCTACGGGTTCGCCCGGCTGAGGTTCCGTGGCAGTGGCGTGGTCTTCGGAGCCCTGCTCAGCACCCTTTTCCTGCCTTCGGCGGCGATCCTGATCCCGGTCTTCGTCGAGCTGAAGTTCTTCCATCTCATCGGGTCACAGATGGGGCTCATCCTGCTCTACTCAGGGACCAACGTCGCGTTCGCGGTCCTGCTCATGCGCGTCTTCTTCGAGCGGCTGCCTCGAGAACTCGTAGACGCGGCCCGCATCGACGGTGCGGGAGATCTCCGGATCTTCTGGCGGGTCATGCTTCCGCTGGCGGGGCCCGGCGTGGTCACGGTGTCAATCATCCAGGTGCTGACAACCTGGAACGAGCTGCTCTTCGCGAACTCCCTCATCCAGCAGCCAAACCTGCTGCCCATACAGCCCGAGCTCTACACGCTGGTCGGCCAGTACACCACCAACTGGCCAGCGGTGACTGCGGCGTTCACGATCGCCAGCATTCCCATGATCGTGATCTACATCGTCCTTCAGCGGCGCTTCATCGCAGGACTGACCGCCGGAGCGCTGAACGGATGAACGGGCACTCAGCCGACCGGCGGATGACCGGAGCGCGACCGCGGGGACCGCTGGAATTCCCCACCGGTTTCGTCTGGGGTACGGCTACCGCTGCATATCAGGTAGAGGGAGCTACCGGGGAAGACGGCAGGGGACAGTCCATCTGGGATACCTTCTGCCGGATTCCCGGCGCGGTGCACCACGGAGATTCTGGTGATGTGGCGTGCGACCACTATCACCGGATCGCGGAGGACGCTGACCTGATCGCTGGGCTGGGGCTCGGGGCCTACCGTTTTTCCATCGCCTGGCCCCGGATCCAGCCGGATGGCACCGGCCAGGTCAACCAGCGCGGGATCGACCATTACCGCCGGCTGGTGGACCTGCTCAGGGGGCGTGGCATCGCTCCCGTCGCCACGCTGTATCACTGGGACCTGCCGCAGCCGCTGGAGGACCGGGGTGGCTGGCCGGAGCGTTCCACCGCCGACCGTTTCGCTGAATACGCAGCCATGGTCACGTCGGCGATTGACGGTGTGGACCAATGGATCACGGTCAACGAGCCCTGGGTGGTTGCTCACGAGGGCTACTCCCTGGGCAGCCACGCCCCCGGCCGCCAGGACTTCCCCGCTGCCATCGCCGCCACTCACCACCTGCTGCTGGGGCACGCGCGGGCCGCCGGATACGTCCGTGAGGCTGGTGGCAGCGACGCGCGGGTGGGGATCGCTCTCAACCTGGCGCCAGCCGTGGCCTCCTCGGCGGCGGAGGCCGACCAGCAGGCCGCGGTCAGGGTAGACGGGTATCGCAACCGCTGGTACCTCGACCCGCTGCTGCGCGGCTGCTATCCCGCCGACATGGTGAGCTGCTATGAGCGTTTGGCGCCGCTTGACTTCATCTCCGATTCCGACCTCGCGGAGATCTGCGGTTCGCTCGACTTCCTCGGCATCACCTACTACAGCCCGGTCGTGGCACGCGCTCTTCCGACCGGCAGTCGGACGGACGCGTCGGTTGATGAGGCTGCCCTTGAGGCGCTCCTCGTTAGCCGCCCAGGGCAGCCAGTGACCGCGATGGGGTGGCCGGTCGAACCCGGTGGCCTGCGCGACATCCTGCTCCGGGTAGGCCGGGAGTATCCGCCGCTGCCGCTGTATGTGACCGAGAACGGTGCCGCGTTTCACGACTACGTGGACCCCGAAGGCCGCGTCAAGGATCCCGAGCGGGTTGCCTACCTGGCGGCGCACATCGCGGCGACACACGAGGCCATCGCCGCGGGCGCGGACGTGAGGGGTTACTTCTGCTGGTCGCTGCTGGACAACTTCGAGTGGGCCGAGGGATACTCCCAGCGGTTCGGCCTGGTCTGGGTCGACTACGGAACCCAGCGGCGCACCCCCAAAGACAGCGCCGAGTGGTTCGCAGGCGTCGCCCGGTCGAACCGGCTGCCGACGCCCGGCCCATACCCGGGCACCTCCGGGCGGGGCGAGTCGTGACAAGGGAAGCGCTCAGCCGACGGCGTCTGGGAAACACCTCATTGGACGTGACTCCCGTGTGCGTGGGGGGTGCGCCGCTGGGGAGCATGCCAGAGAATTTCGGCTACCAGGTGCCGGCCGAACAAGCGATTGAGACGGTTCGCCGGGTGCTGCGCGGTCCGGTCAACTTCCTCGACACCTCCAACGATTACGGAGCGGGCAGGAGCGAGGAGCGGATCGGCATGGCGCTGCGGGCCGAGGGTGGCCTTCCGCCGGGCTTCGTGGTAGCGACCAAGGTGGATCCGGATCCCGTCACCGGCCGTTTCGACGCTGCCAGGGCGCGTGAGTCCGCCCAGGAGAGCCTCCACCGGCTCGGTCTCGACCGGTTGCCGTTGCTGTACTTGCACGATCCCGATGACATCCCATTCGAGGAGGCGGTGGGCCCAGGTGGCGTCGTCGATGGTCTGATAGCGCTCCGCAATGAGGGATTGGTGCGCCACCTCGGCATCGCGGGTGGCCCGGTGGCGCTCATGCGCCGGTATACCGGCACCGGCGTCTTCGAAGTCCTGCTGACGCACAACCGCTTCACGCTGGTGGACAGGTCAGCGGCCGAACTGATCGATGACGCGGTCGCCGCGGGGATAGGGGTGGTGAATGCCGCTCCCTACGGTGGCGGCATTCTGGCACGCGGCACTTCCCACACCCAGGATTACGGTTACCGCCGCGCCTCGGACGAGGTACTGCGGCGGATCGGCCGTATGGAACTGTGCCGCGGCTTCGGCGTCCCCCTGCGAGCCGCGGCACTGCACTTCTCGCTGCGCGACTCGCGCATCACATCGACAGTCGTCGGGACGGCGGACGCCGCTCATGTCGATGACCTGATGGCGTTGGTGAGGACCGTCATTCCCGGGGATCTGTGGCAGCGACTGGATGATCTGGCGGCTCCCCGGGAGGAGTGGCTCTGGTAGGGAGGAAACGGATGGCTGGCGCAGTCGATGGCCTTCATTTCGGCGTCGTCGGTGTGACCGACGTCGGCCGGGCTCTTGATTTCTACTGTGGGTTGCTGGAGTTCACCCTGGTTGAGCGGCAGCCGGGAACCGCAGACCAGGGGGACCGCTGCCGACTCGCCTCCGATGGCCGCTTCCTCGTGCTTCAGGAACTCCGGCCTGGGCGAGGTGAGCCCGGCTGGGTGAACGATGACCTCCAAGCCGGCATGCGCCACATCGGCCTCAAGGTCGACGACATCGACGCCTGGGCCGAGCGGGTGCGCTCGGCGGGTGCGCGGTTCACCCTCGAGCCCACCGCCGCCTTCGGCGATGTCAGGATCTGCTTCTTCCTGGACCCCGACGGCGCACACCTTGAATTCATCCAGGGCGATGTCAACTACACCAGCGTCACCTCGCCCGACCTCGTCGAGGCCGAGCGTGCAGCACCCGTGCCCGCCACACCCCGGTTCGATCACGTGGCTGTGTCGGTAGCGGACCTCGGTACCGCCCTTGGCTTCTACACCGGACATCTGGGTTTCCCCGTCCTCGGCCAACTGCGGGAGGACGACCCCGAGCGCGGTTTTACGATCACTTACCTCCAGGCCGGCCCTGGGATCCTCGAGATATTCAGCTTCTCGGAGCCGCTGCTCGTCAACTCCTTCAACGCGTCGTCGCCGGCACCAGGGCTGCTTCATCTCGGCCTAGCGGCGGCCGATGTCCCGGCGGCGGTGGCGCACCTCCTGGCGGGTGGGGCTACGCTCCTGGGCGCTGACGGCGCCCAAACGCACGACATGGCCTTGCTGACCGACGCCGACGGCACTCCACTGGAGGTCAGCTCCTGTTACCTACCGCGAGCTGATTGAGCTCCTAAGCTAGGCAACCCATGACGATGACGGCCTGACGGTCGGCCGTGGCGCGTCAGACCGGGGTGGCCAGCTTGCGGGTTTGCGGACCTAATCCGCGAGCTACTGAAGGCATCCCGGCTGCGGGTGGGGGCCGGTTAGGTGGCGTTGAGGAGAGCGCCGGCCTGGCGTACGAGGGCTGGGTCTGAACCGAGCAGGAGCATTGCGTGGGTGTGCTGTGCGCAGATGATGGTGACTCCACTCGCTCGCACCGTCCAGGCACCCTCGGCCCCGCCGAGTTCTCGTGCATGGCTGGCTTCGGCGAACGGCTGGCTGCTGTCCAGGATGGTCAGCCGTTCTCCTGAGGGGGTGCGGTAGGCGAACATGGTGACCGCCACGCCGCCAAGCTTGCCATGGGCCGCGCCCACTAGATGCAGGGTCAGGGGTGTGAGTATGGGGGCCGGTTCGGTGGGGACAGCGGTTCCGGGCAGCCGGTCAGCCCAGTAGCTGGCGACGGCGGCGGTGATCACCGCGGGTGGTGCGGCACCCGGCGCCGGCCGGCTGTGAGGCCATGGCCGGGCCAGGATGGCGGTGGCCGCGAGCACCGCCACTGCCGTGACGGCCGCAGCCATGACCGGCCACCTGGGTCGCTGGCGGGGAGCTGGCAGCGTGGCGGAGGTGGTGACCGCGGCGCGGATGTTGTCGCGAAGCTGTGGCGGGGCGAGGTCGCGGGCGGCCTCGGCGAGCTGGCGGCCACGGCGGCCCAGGCAGACCTCGCGCCAGCAGGGCTCGCATATCAGCAGGTGGGCCTCGAAGCGACGGCGGGCCCGCGGCCGCATCGTGGTCAGGTACGCGGCGGCGAGCTGCTCGGGGTCGTGGCTCATCGCGGTACCCCGGGTGGCTTGGGGGGCAGGTGTTCTTCGGCCAAGCTGAGCGCGAGCGTCTTGCGGCCGCGGTGCACCCGGGCCAAGACGGTCCCGCGCGGGGCGCCGATGATCGCGGCGACCTGGGCAGCACTGAACCCGCACAGGTCCATCAGGGTGATCGCGATTCGCTGGGCATCGGGCAGGGCCCACAGCGCCGCCTTGATCCGGGCGGTGCCCAGCCGTTCCAGCGCGGCCTCGGCGGTGTCGGCCCGGCTGGGCAGGTCAGGCACTGGGGCGTCCGAGACGGCGGCGCTGCGGCGGGCGTGGCGGCGCCGCTCATCACGCCCGGCATTGAGGCAGATCGTCGCCAGCCACGCCCCGGTGTCATCGGGTCGGCGCCGCTGCCAGGCGGCGAAGGCTCGCAGATAGGTGTCTTGCACAATGTCGGCCGCATCAGCCGGGTGCGGGGCCAGCCGCAGCGCCAGGGTCTGCAGCAGGTCGGCATAGGGAAGCGCCGCCGCCAGGAACTCCTCATGGTCGCTTGCCCGGCCTTTCATCTGCCGCCACTCACCACCCCTCTAACTGTTTGGACGTGCCGCTAGCCACGGTGATTGCACGCCCGGGGTTCACCGCACGCAATCACCGCGCCGCCGACCACGTCCCCACAACATGGAAGGGCAACTGCGGCTGCCGGGAAGGACCGCGGGTGAGTGGTCACCACGACCGGCTGCCGGCCATGCGCACCAGACCGGCGCGGCACAGGAGCGGCAGGGCATTGCCGCGCCGACCGCGTTGGCTTCCCCGGCCGGCGCATCAGCCACCACACCCTGCCACCGCTCCGGCTGGGCTTCGCCCGGCCGGCCGATTAGCGAAAGGGCCCACTCATGCTTCTCACGATGGCCAGGCTGATCGCCGCAGCATTGCTCGTTGCGTCTGCCGCCGCGTTCGCCACCGGGACCACTATCGAGCGCCACACAGCCAGCGGCGAAAGCCGGACTGCGCAACATGACCAACGGCACCACCCCGAGGCCGGCAGGCCTGGCGGCGATTCCGCCGGCACGGAGGGTGCAGCCAACGGCGAGAGCTCCACCATGCATGCGGCCGAGCACAGCTCAGAGAGCCTGCTTGGTATCAACCCGGAGGCGACCTGGCTGGTGGTGATCGCGGTGGCGGTGTCGCTTGCGCTGGCCGCGCTGATCCTCACCGTCCGCTCACCCCTGCTGGCGGCCGTGGCAGCGCTGGTAATGCTGGCGTTCACCGCATTGGATATCCGTGAAGTGACCCATCAACTCAATGAATCAAATTCGGGACTGGCCGCGCTCGCCGCCACCGTCGCCCTGCTGCACCTGGCGGCCGGCGCTGCCGCAGTCCTGATCACCCGCGATACCCGCAGCCAGCCCCGCACCACCGCCTGACACCCATCGGCCCTGATCATCTGTTCACCGAACCACCCGGGTCAGACCCCGGAAGGCCGCAGTGCCCAGCCCTCTCGCCGTGGCTGCAGCACAGAAACCTGCCTCACCTTGCATGATTGGCGGCTGACCTGGCGTCAGTGCGGCGGCCCACCCGGCTTACCATGCCGCCACCAGCATGTGCATGTGCAGCCAGCCATGCGTCGCCTCACATTGCCGGGAAGCCGGTGATGACCTCGGCCTCGACCCACGGCGCCGCTCTCCGGTTCAGCCATGAGCGGATCCCAGTCCTCGGGTGTTGACATCCGGGCTGCCGTTAGTAGTAATTTGCAAGTCACTAGCTACTGAAGGCATGCAGTGATGACCATCCTTGACGAGATCCAGACAAGCATCAGGCAGCACACAGAGGCTGCCGACCGCTCGGTGATGGGCATCGGGCGGCGGACGGCCGAGGGCAGCGTGGCCGGGCAGGACATTGACGGCGACCTCGTAGTCATCGAGGTCGACACTGGCGGCGCTCCGGCACTGACGTGGGCCGAAATCGAGGGCAACTGATGGACGAAAGCATCCGCGTTTCCGATGCCGACCGGGACCGCGTCACCGCCCAGTTGCGCGACCACTTCGCCGAGGGCCGGATCACCCCCGGCGAACTGGACGAGCGGCTGTCGGTGGCGCTGAACGCCAAGACCTTCGGCGACCTGCGCCGCATCATGGCTGACCTGCCCGGGCCCGTCCCGGCGCCGCTCGCTGCGGCGCCGCCCCCACTGCGGGCCACGCCCGGCTGGGCCGTCCGCCGCCACCCGCCCTTCCCGCCGCTGATTCTGCTCGCGCTGCTCGCAGCGCTGCTGAGCCCCGGCGCCGGCTGGGTGCTGGCCGCGTTCGTCAACGTGATCTTGCTGTTCTGGCTGATGACACTCGTCGGCAGCGCCTTTGCCTTCGGCTGGTCGCAGCGGCCATGGCACCACCACCGTGGCTGGCAGCGCCCCCAGTATCCCTCGGGGCGCCACTACACGTGGCTATGACGGCGCCGCGACCCTAGCGCGGGCCCGGTCGCCGCTCGCGCAAGCACAGCGACGCAGCCACGGGTGGTGCTGCTTGCTGCCGCTCCACTGCACCGCGGTGGTCGGCGCAGTGGGAGCGATCAGCACTGTGTCCGCTTCGGGCAGCGAGTAGGCCGGTTGCTCTGCAGTAGGTGGGTCTCGCTGCCCGAAGCGCTGAGATCAGCCGGTCGCCGACGGGACGCGCTCGGCCACCACGGCGTACAGGCGTGGGACCGAATGCCGCACCAACTGCGTCTGGGCCTGCGGGCTGTTCATGATCTGCGCCAGCTTGGGCAAGAACGCACGTGCGGCCGTCTCGTCACAGAACTCCAGGTCGATAAGAACCTCATTCGGCTCGGTGAGGCTGCGGCTCACCCGGTAGGACTGGACGCCCTGCTCGGCCCGGAACCGCTCGTACTTGTCGAAGTTCGCCTTCCAGGTATCGAAGTCGCGGATCGTGTTCTGGATGTGGATGGTGGTCATGTCTCCTCCTCGGATCGGTGGAAGACCAGACTGCGGCGAAGACACGCACCGTCCTATCCCCGATCTGGGGGATTTTCCGCCGCCTATGCTGGGCCGATGGCCGCTTCGCGCGAACTGGCCGACCGGGCTGCGGCGGTGTGCCACCGGCCGCTGCCGGCCAAGGCGCTGCGCGAGGAACTCGTCGCGCTGGTGCGCCGGACCGTGCCGTTCAGCGGGTACAACTTCCCGCTCACCGATCCAGTGTCTCGCGTGGCTACCTCGCCACTGGCCGACGTGCCCGGCCTTGCCTGGCCGCGCCTGCCCATGTTGATCTGCTCCCGGTATCTGACTGCGTCCTGCCGCTGGGACCACATGCTCGAGGCGGGAGTCGTAGCCACCTCGCTGATGCACGAGACGGACGGACACCCCAGCCGATCACTGGTGTGGCGCGACGTGCAATGCCAGCTCGGGGTTACCGACACCGCCATCGTCGTATTCGCCGACCGGTACGGCTGCTGGGGCGTGCTCGACCTCTGGCGTTACGGCGGCGCATCGTTCACGGCGGGCGAACTGCGCCTGCTCGCCACGCTGGCCCGCCCGGTGACGGCTGGGCTGCGCGCGGCCATCGCCCGCACATTCGTCGATCCCGGACGGCAACTGCACCCGATCGGGCCCGCGGTCGTGGTACTCGACTCCGGCTTGCAAGTAAGGCGCCAGACCGAAGCGGCAGCCGACGCGCTGCTGCGCCTGAACCCGCCCGATGAGCCAATGGCGCCGATCCCGGCCGCCGCGTACAACATCGCCGCCGCCCTCGTCGCGCAGGAGCACGACATGCCTATCGGCCCGCCATGGTCGCGGATCCACCTCGGCGGCAGCCGCTGGGTGACGGTCAAAGCGTCGCGACTTGGCCCCGACATCGCCGTGTCGATCGAGCCGAGCACCGCGGCGGACCGCCTGGACATCTACGCCCGGGCCTGCGGACTGACCCTGCGTGAGTCTGAAGTCCTCGCGCTGCTCTGCGAGGGCCTCGACACCCGCCAGATCGCCGAACGGATGGTGGTGTCCGAACACACCGCCAGCGACCACCTCAAAGCCATCCTCGCCAAGGCCGGAGTCCACACCCGGCAGCTCCTCCTGGCCCGCGGACTGGGCACACGGTGACCACGCGCCAGAAGACAGCCCGACTCGCGCCCGCTCGGAAGTGAGCCATCACTCGCCTGATATGTCAGCGCCCAATGCCACGCCTGCCGCTGAAGCTCCCGACCAGCACTACCAAGCTTGGCTGGCCACTCGCCTCCGCCCAGACCAGGCTCGTGGGCCCGCCAGCGCGGTATGGCCGCACCGCAAGACTCCGGGAAGGAAACCCTGCGCCCTTGGCTTTCGCGATCGCAGCTTGCCACTGTCGGCCGCACTGCGGCGGACTTGGCGCATCAGCAGTTCATAGGCGCCGATGAGCGCGAACGACGGCCCGGCGGCGATCACCCGGCAGGGCTCTGACACCAGCCGTTCGTAACCAGCCAGCCCGCAATTCCCGGCGCCGATGGTCCTCCAAGCCAGCCGGGCTAACCGTCCGCAAGCACCCGCCCCGGCCGCGCCATCACCGGACCAGGGTACGCAGGCCCTTGTGTAGACGCAACGTTGCGTCTACTGTGGGGCCATGTCTAACACACTCTGCACACCCCAGCCAGAAATGAACCTGGCAACCTGGACCGCCGTCGACGATTACTTCTGCCAGGCACTCATCCCCGGCGACGCCACGATGGACGAAACGCAGCGTTCCAGCGCGGCGGGCGGCCTGCCCTCCATCAGTGTGTCCGCGGCGCAGGGCAAGCTGCTCCATCTGCTCGCCCGGAGCATCGGCGCCCGGCGCATCCTCGAGGTCGGCACCCTGGGTGGCTATAGCACCATCTGGCTGGCCAGGGCTATCCGTCTCCCCGGCATGCTGATCACCCTTGAACTCGACCCGCACCACGCCGATGTGGCCAGAAGCAACCTCGACCAGGCTGGCGTCGGCGACCTGGTCGACATCCGGATCGGCCCAGCGGCCGAGAGCCTGGCGGCACTGGCCGACGCCCACCCAGAACCCTTCGACCTCGTCTTTATCGATGCCGACAAAACCTCCAACTCCCTGTACTTCGACTACGCCGTCCGCCTCGGCCGCCCGGGGACCGTCATAGTCATCGACAATGTGGTCCGCAGCGGCTGGGTCGCCGACGGCACCAGCCGCGGCCAAGAAGCCAGCGGAACACACGAGCTGGTCTGTGCGCTCGCCACCCGCAAGGGAGTCGATGCCACCGTCATCCAGACGGTCGGCACCAAGGGGCACGACGGATTCCTCCTGGCCCTGGTCGGGGACAACCCTCGTGACCGCTAGCAAGGTGCTGCCAAGCGCCCGCGACGGGCAGACGCGCGGTATCGGCAATCCCGGCCGGCCGACAGCACGAGCTTCCCGGGCGCGTGGCCTTGCTCGCTGACCCGGTGCGCCTGGGCAACCTCGGCTAGTGGGAAGGTCTGCGCGACCGGGAGGGAGAAGCGCCCGGACTCGATCAGCGCGCCGATCTCGCCGATTGCGTGGCCCGCGTGGCGGGCGTCGTCGCTGCTGAACCTCGCCCATGCTCGCGGGCTCCGCTGGAGTCGGCGACCGTGATGACGTTCCCGGCGCCGCTGGCGAGGTCGATGAGCTTGGGGAGCACCCTGCTCCCGGCGGCGTCGAGTGCCGTGTCGACGCCGCCGGGAGCCAGTGCGCGGACCCGCCCGGCGAGGCCTTCGCCGTAGGCGACGGGTTCGGCCCCCAGCAAGCGCAGGTAGTCGTGGTTCGCCGGACTGGCGGTGCCGATCACGCGCGCATGGCGGATTCGCCGGGCAAGTCCGCCAGAGATCCAGCCTGAGGTTCCGCCGGACGCCGTCAACGGGGTGGCGGCCAGCTCAGGAAGCTGCACGGTGGCGAGGGCCAGTTCGGTCAGGAGGGCCCGCAGCACCAGCAGCCGCCGCAGGTCATGCATGTATCCATTCATAGACAAAATTTGGGCTGTTGCGGAGAAAATGGTAATTGGTCCCTTAGGTGAGGCTGGTCCATGCTGGGGTGGGGCCCGCTATGACGGGGGGCTTCATGCGGATAATCGGCCTGCTGGATGGAACGGGGACTCAATGCACTTTCGAAGCCATGCCTTAATCGCGGCTCTGGCCGCCAGTGCCGCCTGCGTGCTGCTCGGCGGGGGAATCGCTGACGCTGCTGTGGTCGGACCCGGACCCGCCGGCCTGGTAGTGCTGGGGAACACGGCGCCGCCCGCCGGACCCGGATCGGCGATGCCGGCCGCGAGCCGGGTCAATGTGAGCGTGCTGATCGGCCATGACCAGGCAGGCCTGGCCGCCGCCGCGCAGGCGATATCCGACCCGGCCAGCCCCCGTTACCAGCATTACCTGAGCACCGCCCAAGTCGCTGGAGAGTTCGGTGCCACCCCAGCGCAGCAGGTGGCGGTGAGCGGCTGGCTCAGCAAGCCCGGCCTGACCGTGACCCACCACGATGCCTTCACCGTGGACGCGTCCGGCACCGTGGCGCAGGCGCAGTCCGCTCTGCACGTCAGGCTGGCGCTGTACCGCCCCAGCGGCGGCACCGAACAGGTCGTCGCGGACAAGCCGATGTCTGTGCCGGCCGCGATCGCCAGCTCGGTGAGCACGATCCAGGTCAGCCAGGCCACGGTCTCGATGACTCCGCATGAGCGGCTGGCGCCTGTGCCTGCCCACCCGCAGCCTCTCGCCACGGTCAAGGGGAAGTGCTCGGCCTACTACGGCCAGGTCCAGGCTGCCCGTCTGCCTGGCGCCTACGGCAGAACCCTCAACTGGGCGCCCTGCGGCTACCTGCCGCAGCAACTGCAGGGCGCCTACGGCGCCACCGGGTCCGGTCTGACCGGAGCCGGGGCCAGCGTGGCGATCCTCAGCGAGGACAATGACACGACCGCGCTTTCCGACGCCAACCGCTGGGCCGGGGATCGCCACTTCCCGCCGTTCAAGCCCGGCCAGTTCTCCACCAACATCACCAGGGGCGTCCCCAACGGCACCGGCGACGTGGAGAGCGCACTCGACGTGGAGGCCGCGCACGGGATGGCTCCAGCGGCGCGGGTCACCTACGTCGCCGGCAACGGCAAGATCACCGGTGACCGGCTGCTCGACGCGCTGGACACGGTTGTCACCTACCACATCGCCGACGTGGTGACCAGTTCGTGGTACATCGGCTGGCTTCCCCAGCCCAAGAGCGTGATCACCGCCTGGGAAGGCGTGCTCCAGCGGGCCGCCGTCGAGGGCATCACCGTCAACTTCGCCAGCGGGGACGCTCAACTACCCACGAAGATCCAGTATCCCGGCGCTGACCCATGGATCACCGCGGTCGGCGGGACCAGCCTCGCAATCGGCGCCCAGGACAACTACCTGTGGGAGACCGGCTGGGTGACCGACGTGGCGCTTCTGAACAAATCCGCCACGGCCTGGAACCCCACTCCGCCCGGCACCTTTTTCGCAGGCACCACGGGCGGTATTTCCTCCTTCGCCGAACCCTTCTACCAGCAGGGCGTGGTGTCAGGCAACGTCATCAACGGCAGTGCCAAGCGGGCCGTGCCCGACGTGTCTGACCTCGGCGACTTTACCGTCGGCTACCAGATTGGCTACTCCTATCCCAGCAAAGACCAGCTCATCTACGTCAACGCAGTTAACGGCGGAACCAGCCTGTCCTCGCCGTTGTTCACCGGGTTCGAGGCTGACCTGATCCAAGGCCGCCACATCGCACTCGGCTTCGCCAACCCCGCGCTCTACAACGTGGCGAACACCAGCGCCTTCCACGATGTCACGAGCAGCCCACAAGGCCAGGGCTTCACCGAGGCGACTGTGTACGGCCCCGCCTACGGCCAGCGGCCGTCACTGTCGACCATGGGCTTGTGCGCGACCACACCCGCGCACCAGACCTGCGGCGCCGGATACGACACCACCAGCGGTATCGGGTCGCCGGGACCGTCCTTCTTCAGTTCATTCGGATCGCACCCGGTGCCCTGACCGCCGACCGCACATCCGGCTAGCCCGGCGCCCGCGGACAACCCCCCTCGGCGGGCGCCGGGATGAGCGGCGGGCCACTCCTGGACCCGTTTCAGGATGTCAGGGCGGCGGCGACTTGCAGCGGATGAAGACCATGACGTAGCCGTCTTCGATGCCACCGCAGTGGCACCTGAACCCGGACAGCGCCAGTCACAGAGTCGTGAGAGGAGACCAATGTCCACCCTCAAGATGGTCATCGCGGCAGGTGGCACCGCCGCAGTGAGCCCGCCGGGCAGCCCGTCCTTCCGCCGCCTGCGGTCTGGGAGGCCGTCATGACCACACGGCTGCCTCGCATCATGATCTCGGGAACCGTACTGGCCACGGCCGGGCTGCTGAGCCCGGCGGCGGTCCCGGTAGGCGCCGCCGCCCACACCTCCACCGCCCATGCCCCCGCCACCCGTGCGGTGATTCCGCCGAACTTCGACGTCAGCGCCAGGCACGGGAACGAGGCCGAGAACGACATCGCCATCAACCCCACCAAGCCGTCGAACATCGTGGCCATGTCCACACTGAATGGCACCGGGCTGTTCGAGGGAGTGTCGTTCGATGGCGGCAAGAGCTGGACCCGCAAGGTCATCGGCACCAGCCGGAACGGGCCGCTTGGCTTGATCTGCTGCGACGAGCAGCTTGCCTGGGACAGGTTCGGCGACCTGTGGATGACCTACCTGGTCAACACCAACGGCAATACCTGGGTCGCGCTGTCCACCGATGGCGGGCTGACGTTCACCAAGGCCGCCGAGATCGTGCCGACCTCGTCACCTGGCAGCAAGCCCCCTCCGGGTTATAGGCCCAGGCGGCTGAACAACCCCGGCAAGATCTCCGCCGACCAGCCCTCCATCGCAGTGGGGAAGGGCAGCGTGTGGGTGAGCTACACCGGCCCCGGGGTGATACAGGCGGCCGGCGCCCGGGTCACCGGCCTGGGCAAGTTCGGGCCGTTCAGCAAACCCGAAAGCGTCCCCACCAGCCACGGGTCCGGCGACTTCGGCGACACCGCCGTCGGCCCAGCCGGCCAGGTCATGGTGACCTACCAGGACTTCAGCGGCAAGGGCAAGTCCAGCATCTACACCGCGCTGGACGCCAACGGCCTGGCGGCGGGCGGGTTCACCCAGCCGCGGTTGCTGGCCCGGACCAGGGTCCTCGGGTTCGATCCGATCCCCGCCCAGCCGCACCGGACGATCGACGCCGAGGCGAACCTGGCGTGGGACTACAGCGGCGGCCCGCACAGCGGCCGGGTGTACGCGGTGTGGACCCAGGAGACACCCGTTTTGGGCGAGAACAACACCGACATCATGTTCCAGTACTCCGATGACAACGGCGCGACCTGGACCCACCCCGCCCTGCTCAACACCGACCACAGCGGCAACAGCCAGTTCAACCCGGCCATCGCGGTAGACCAGTCCACCGGAGACGTGGCGGTGTCATGGTATGACTGCCGCAATGACTCCGGCGTCGGTGCCGCGGGGGACACCGACTGGATCCCCAACGACGACATGCAGGTCTGGGCCACCTACTCTTTCGACGGCGGCGTCAGCTTCGCCCCCAACTTCCGGGTCAGCGCGGGCACCAGCAACGCCCCCGACGCGCACAGCGGCTTCGACTACGGCGACTACACCCATGCCGCCTTCGCCGACCACCTCTTCTACCCGGCCTGGTCGGACAACTCCAACAGCGCCCACCAAAACCCCGACGGCACACACCACCAGCTCGACTTGTTCACCGCCAAGGTTGTCATCCCCTGACAGCGCCACAGCCCAGCCGGGGCCAGCGAGACGGCCCCGGTTGGGCTGTGGCGTGTGGCGGCCACGTGGGCGCGCTGGCAACTCCGAGGAGTTCCTCCAGCGATACCTGCCAATGCCCAGGCTTCAGTCAGGTGAGCTCTTCCTGCGGGCTAGCGGTTCGATAACGACTGTCCGGTAGGGGGCAGCCAGCCGGGCGAGGTCATCGGGATCGGCGGTCTGCACCACTCCCCCACCGACTTCCACCGCCACCGCGACAGGATGGGCGTCTGCAAAAAGTGCGGAACTCGCGCGTGCCTCAGCCAGGATGGCCCCGATAAGGCGGGCCAGACCGCGGTCGGTATCGCGCAGCAGGAGCCCATCCCCCGACTCCCGGGCCAGGAGGGCGTCCAGCGCCTGGTTCCGCCCGCCCCCCCGGTACAACCCGGCCAGGGTGCCCGTGGCGATCGCGACCTCGCGCCGCAGCCTGCGCGCCGCTTCCATCGCACGCCGGACCTTACGTTCCGCTGGATGCCTCGGATCCAGCAGCGCGCTGACCGCCTCGGCGTCGAGTACAAGGCGCATCAGCCGGCCCGCAACCCGCCGGGTTCGCCGACAGCACCGCCGAGCAGGCGCATGTACCGCGCGATCTCGGCCTCGTCCTCTGGCTCATCCAGTCTTCCCCGCTCCTCAGCCAGATGATCCAGCAGATCCGCTAGAGCCTGCTGCCGCTTGCGCCTGGTGAACTCCGCCCGCAAGACAGCGTTCACCTCGGCCGACAGCGTGGTTCCGTCTTCGGCTTCCAAAGCGGCGACGAGGTCCGCGTCGAGGGTGACCGAAACCTTCCGCTTGGCTGAGGATGTCATACCACTATCCTACCAGTGTCGCCTTATCGGGCCCATCGCTCGACGCCGAACTCACCGTCAGCCACACCCCCCTCAACGCCCTCACCGCCCACACCCCCTCACACCGGCGGCCGAGGTATAGGGCCGATCCTGCGCGACCTCCAGCCGTGGGGCAATGGGGTCGATCCCCTTCCACCAGCAGGTCACCGGCCGCCTCCAGCACCGCCATCCGGGCCACCTCGCTGCGCCGGGCGGGGTGGTTGGTATCCCAAGGGCTGGCAGCGGCGGGTCAGGGAACGCCGGCCGGGATCTTCTCAGGGTGACTCGGTGCCACCACGGGCTCATCTCCCGGGGTTGGCACTCCCAGGCTTATCGGCAGTTCATGCAGGTAGCCAAGGAGAATGGCGGGCTGGCGATCGTCGGAGGCACGCCGACCGCCATCCGGGGGCGGGGTGCCCGGCTCGGGTCCGCCGCCGCCGCCACCGCCGCCGCCACCGCCGCCTGGTCGCCGGCCCGGGTGGCCCGCCGCAAAGAGCCCTCCCCAAGCGCCCAGGCCGGCACCGAACAGCGGGAAGCAGAGGAACGCAGGGAGATACCCCGCCGCAGTGTCGGCGACGCTCATCTCAAACTGGTACAGGGCTGGGTTGTACATGCTGGGTTGCGGGAGGTGCCCGCCGGCGAGGGTCCACACAGGGGGACGTGGTCTGCTGAAGACCCATAGGAGGGGCTTCACCATGTGCGGCAGCAGGGCGGCCGTGCCGGTACTCAGAAGGCAGAAAAGCAGTGCGGCGACGGCGCCGGCGCACAGCCCTGCCGCCAGGCCCTGCCGGGCACGGACGTCGGCCAGCGGCAGCTGCTGGCGGCGACGGCCGGCCCGCCGGGCCGCAACCAGGCCGGCTGCGATGGTTATGCCCAGCGCAAGCGGCAACGCGAGCGCTCGTGTCACGTCGTAGACGTCGGCCAGCCATCCAATGCTGAGATGCGGCCACCTGCCCATGGGCGGCAGCGCATACATGAGCAGACCGGCCGCTACCCCCGCTCCGGTGCCGATGGCCAGCACCACCGGGCTGATGGGTGGCCGCCGCGCCGTCACCGCGAGGAGCCCGGCCACATAGGCCGCGATGACCATCAGGAAGATGATCTCGCCTGCCCAGGCACCCGCGAGCCAGGCGCGCCCGGAATACGCGGTGTACTCCGACCGCTCCACCTCGGCCTTGACCAGCACCAAGGCCAACACCGCCGCGTAAGCGCCGACCCGCACGATCCGTACGAGCCAGCTGTCGCCGACCGGGCCGAACACCCGGCGGGCGAGCCACGGCAGTCCTGCCAGCATCACCAAGGCCGCTATCACGTCGACCCTATTGATCAATGTGGCCGCATTGGTGGGCGCGCCGGGCCATCCGGCCCAGACCACACCCGCAGTGGCGGCGAGGAACACCAGCGAAGACACGATCCTGCGAGGCATCCGGACCTCCCTCGCTAGCAGTGACCACCTGCCAACAGCCAGGCTAGCCGTCCCCTTGCCCCAGCCCGAACCCGGCTGCCGACCCGCCCACAGCGCGACGCCCAACGACCAGGGCCTACCTCCCTGCCGGCCGATACCGGCCGGGTGGAGATGACCCACCCGTCGGGGAGGTCCCAACGTTGCATCGTTCTGGGCATGGGTGATCCTGGCCAGGCTGTGCCCAGCCAGCCGCTGGGCGAACAACCAGCTACCCCTACACCACTCCAGCTGACCAGACCCACCCTGGGCTGGCCGGACCGTGACGGCCAGGCCAGCCCCAACGGTTCACAAACGAGGGCGGAACTCTCCATCGACCGCGTCGGCCCCGCCCCAGATCACTGGCCGTACTCCAGGATCACGCCGACGCTATAGGGGAACCCGCCTAGGACCCACAGCCCACCCGCCGCGAATATGGTCGATGACCTGGGTACCTGGGCTAGCGGAATAGGCAGTGTCTGTTTTCCGCTGACCTGGGGCAGCCTCACCGTCTGCCACTTTCCCGCGGTGTAGTGCAGCATTGCCGTGACGGTATTTTGCGGCTTGAAGTATGACATCCAGAGGCCGTCGTATATCACCCGGCCCGGCTCGATGCTCCCGGGAATCGTTACCTGCTGCCAGCGGCCACTTGCCCATTCCAGCGCCACCGGGACGAAGTGCCCCTCCGAGGAGTCGAACCACCCGCCAACGACCCAGATATCACCGGCCGGGGTTGCCGTGACGTCAGTGAGGGTTACATGGTGGGCCAGGATGTTCGCGGGGAGACGCTGGGACGACCAGTGGCGATCATGCCAGCGGGCGAGAGCGGGTTCCCCCGAGGTCGCGCTGACCGCCCAGATGTCATTGCCGGTAATAGCGCTGGCTCGGTTCAGGGTATATGGCAGCCGGAATGACCTCCAGCCCTTGCCGTCATAGTGCCAGGTTCCGGCGCCCCCGAAGATCCACACATTTCGGGGGCCCATTACGACTGCGCCGCTCACATCGCCAGAGGTTGCCCACCACCCGGCCCGCGACCAGGAACCGTTCCAGCGCAAGGCGAATGCATGGGTATCTACGCCGTGGCTGTTCTGCCACTGCCCGAACACCCAGACATTAGCTGGCGATGAACCCGCTATCTCGTACAGGTATGCATGGCGGTAGGTTTTCGGCAATGATACGGCTGCCCACGATGTGCCGTTCCAGCGACGGACGGCCGGCCGCCGGACGGCTGGCCGCGTAACGGAGGTGATGTTGCCTACCGCCCAGGCATCGTGTGAGGACAGAGCCAGCGTGCCGCTGAAATTGCTTGAGATTGGCGCAGGGGCGGTGTGAATGGTGTAGGAGATTTTCCAGTGGGCCACGGCTGTACCCGGGCTGGCGGCCGCTGCCCAGGCACCTGTCGTTGCAGCGACTGCGGCCGCTGCAGCAACGGAACACGCCAGGTATCGCATCTCAGGTCCTCTCCGGAATACCAGACCATCCATTCATAACCCGGAACCCTGCACCTGAAGCCGGCCTCCTCGCCCGTACTGCAGGCCGGTGCACCCCAGAACCCTGACCGAGAAGGCAGAAGGTACAGCTGCCGACCCAGGCCGGCCCTGGCGTCCCAGCGGATCCCGGACGGCACTCGGCGCGACCTGGGCATGATCCGGAGGTGGCCAGGAGGTGGCATCGGCGCTGGCGGATCAGACGCTCATGGGGACGGTCCGCAGCCGGTGCCAGTAGTACGGCAGGTCGGTGACCAGGAAAACCGAATCAAGGTGGCTGGCTCCCGTGGGGAACGGGCCAGCCCCCTCCAGGAACGCACAGTGGGCCCGGACGGCCGGGGTGATCGTGATGGGCCAGTCCGAGCGCTCGATATCTACCACGTCGATGTGGCCATCCCGCGGGTGGAATGCGGAGAACAGGTTGACCAGGTGCTCTTTTGCGCCGGCCAGGCCAGGGAACGCGCCGACGGCGGCCGGGCCGGCGGGTGCCGCTGGTCCCAGGACCATGTCGATGTCGGCTGATCCGCTGCGGCTGAGGACACGGACGCGGTCGCCGTCGACGTCATGTGTCCAAGTCACGGGCGCGTAGTGGAACCGGAAGAACGACAGCAGGTTGCCGCCCGCGTTCATGAACCTGCTGTCGGCGTCGCTGCGCAGGAAATACACTCCGCGGTCACGGCCGCAGCGCACAACTGCCCGGTAGACGACCTGCCGGTAGGAGACGCCCAGGGATGCCGGGATCCCCGCCGGGCGCATCCGCGCCATGTCCGCGATGACGACAGACAGCCACGCTGAATCGGCCGCCAGGTCCGGGACGAGCGGTTGCGGCAGGACGGCGGCTAGTGCGTCCGGGGCGATGGCGTAATTGGCCAGCAGGCACCGCCGGAAAACGGTCGTCATCGGGACCGGGTGCTTGGGGAGGAGCACGGGCGCCAGCCTAATACCGCCGCATCCAGGCAGTCTGCGATCCGGGCCGGCACCGGCCCCGCGGCGGGGACCGCAGCCGGCCTGAGGCACAGGGCGCGACGTCGGTTCCAGACTCCCCATCCGCCCGCGGCCGCAGGCGCAAGGACTACCGCGCCAGGTAACGTTCACGGCGGACGGTTGCCCTCCGGCCCCTGATGCTGACCTGCCGGAGCGCCGCGACTATGTCGTCGGCGGCTGACTCGGGAACCTCCACGAGCGAGAACCGATCGGCGATCTCGATCGCCCCGATGTCGCTGCCGGAGAGGTACGACTCGCCGGTGATAGCGCCGACAAGATCCTGTGGCCGGACTCCGGAGGCACGGCCGGTCCCCACGAACAGGCGTGTCGTGCCTACAGTTGCTGGACGACCACGCCGCTGGTCGCGCCCGGTGGCCTTGCGACGGTCGCGGCGGCCGTTCGGGAAGCCCAGCTCCACCTCCGGAAGCTCTTCTTCCTCACCGACGGTCCCGCTCGTCTCGTGCGCCAGTTTGACCGCGGCGAGCGCCACCTCGACGTGGTTGAACTCCTCACAGAGCGGCTCCACAACGGCCCGGAAGGTCTCAAGGTCGTCCTCCAGGAGGCTCTCCCGAAGAGCAGCTCGCATCAGCTCCAGGCGCCTGGTGCGCAAGTCCGCGACAGTTGGCAGCTTCTCGACCGCGATCGGCTGTCCCGTCGCACGTTCGATGGCTTTGAGCATCCCGTGCTCACGCGGCTCGACCAGGGTGATCGCAGTGCCTTCGCGACCGGCCCGGCCAACGCGTCCGATGCGATGCACATACAACTCCGGCGCGCTGGGCACGTCGTAGTTCACCACGTGTGTGAGCTGCTCGATGTCGAGGCCGCGCGCGGCCACGTCGGTAGCCACGAGAAGATCGATGCTCCCGCCGCGCAACCGGCTCATGACCCGCTCGCGCTGTTGCTGGTCCATCCCGCCGTGCAGCGCCTCGGCGCGATAGCCCCGGCCGTTCATCGTCTCAGTAAGCCGGTCCACCTCGTCCCTCGTGCGGCAGAAGACGAACGCTGCCGTCGGTGCCTCCAGATCGAGCACACGCCCGAGAGCGGCGGGCTTGTGCCCGCGTGGCACGACGTAGGCACTGTGCTGCACCAACAAGCCATCGGCAGGAGTCGACGCCTGGCGGCCAAGCTTGGCCCACACGGGATCCCGCAGGTGGCGGCGCACCATGACGTCGATCCGCGGCGGCATAGTCGCCGAGAACAGCGCGGTCTGCCGGTTCTCCGGGGTGTTGTGGATGATCGCCTCGATGTCCTCGGCGAAACCCATGTCGAGCATCTCGTCCGCTTCGTCGAGGACGAGGGTCTCAAGGCCGCGCAAGGTCAGCGTTCCCCGCGTGATGTGATCGAGCGCGCGCCCAGGCGTCGCCACCACCACGTCGGCGCCACGATCAAGCGCTTGCAGTTGCCGGCCAATTGGCTGGCCACCATAGATCGGCAGAACACGCGCGCCAATGTGCCGCCCGTAGCGATGCATCGCCTCCGAGACCTGCACCGCAAGCTCGCGCGTCGGCACGAGCACCAACGCGAGCGGCCCTGCCTGCCCACCTTCCCGGAGGATCCGCTGGAGTACGGGGAGCGCGAAGGCGGCCGTCTTGCCCGTCCCAGTCGCGGCCTGACCGACCAGGTCACGGCCCTCCAGCAGTGGCGGGATCGCGGCCCGCTGTATCGGGGTCGGCTCCTCATACCCGAGGCCGGAGAGCGCGTGCTGCAGTTCCGGGGCTACCGCCAGATCGGCGAAGCCGGTCGCACCCCGGCCGACATTCTCGATCATGAACGACCACCTTGGTCCCAAAGCACTTTGACTCCTCCGCGCGGGTTTCCGGCCTCGGCCACGTTACGACAGCGGCCGCCTGGCGGCTCATCCGCCGAGGTGGTCACTCTCCCGCTACTTGCTGTGGCCTGCAGGCCCTTCGGTCGTGAGTTACCTCGAACTCCCCGTGCTGGTTCTCCTCAAGGTCGCGGAAGCCGTTGCCGTCGACCTCGGAGTAGTGCACGAATACGTCCGGGCCATGAGCGCGGGAGACGAAGCCATACCCCTTCTCCGCGTTGACTCCCCAGACCCTCGAAGCGGCGCGCCCGCAACATCGTCCTCGGCAAGCGTGCAGGTGACACGGACACATAAGACAACTGACGCCAGGCTCAACAACCGATCCGATAGCCGGTTCATTCCAGCCTGCCAGCGGTGGCCAGGAGACCATGCCGACGATCAGCGCCAGTCGAACTTGCTGAGTAGCCACTGGTCTAGCGCGGGGTCCAGCCCGCCGCCCCTAACAGATGACTACACAGCTCACCCGAACCCGAACGCTGGCCCGTTGGTACGGAACTGACCGCAGCCGGTTACGCTGCCCGGGGTGTGCGATCAATAGTGCTGCTGGGGCCGATGGAGGGTGGCATGAGCGACGGCCAGATCCGAACGGTCGAGGTCGGCGAGATCTCGCTATGCGTGGAGGACCACGGAAGTGGGGATCCGGTGCTGCTGATCCATGGCTGGCCGGACTCCGCCTACCTGTGGCGCCACCAGATCCCTTTCCTCACCGCGAGGGGCTTTCGGGTGATCGCGCCGGACATGCGGGGCTTCGGGCGTTCGGGCCGCCCGCCGCACGTGAGCGACTACACACTCCAAAACGCGGTCTCGGACGTGGCCGCCGTTCTTGATACGTTCGGCATCGAGACGGCGCACGTCGTAGGGCATGACTGGGGTGCGGCCGTGGCCTGGTTGACTGCCATGTTCCTGCCCGAGCGGGTCCGCAGGCTCGTAGCGCTCTCGGTCGGCTGCCCCGGTTCCGGGCCGACCCTGCGTCAGCAGGAGATGTCCTGGTACCAGCTGCTGTTCCAGTTCGAGGGCATCGCCGAGGCGACGATCGCCTACGACAACTGGGCGTGGCTGCGTGAGTTCACCCGCGGCAACGGCGACCTGGAGCGCTATGTCGAAGACCTGTCGCGGCCCGGCGCGCTGACGGCGTCACTGAACTGGTACCGGGCGAACCTGGCACCACGGATGCCCGGTCCTTCCCCGCAGTTTCCCCCGGTGACCGCGCCAACTCTGGGCATCTGGTCCACAGGCGATCACTACATCGACGGCGAACTGATGGAAAAGTCGGGCGGCCGCGTCCGCGGACCTTGGCGCCATGTGGTGATCCCCGGGCCAAGCCACTGGATCCCGCTGGACGCGCCCGGCCAACTGAACGAACTCCTCCTTGACTGGCTGCGCCAGAGCTAACCGCGGCGCCTACATCGAACGCCCGGCGAACCCGAGGAAGCCGAACGGCGCCGCAAGGCGCTGCTGGCATGTCAAAGCGGCTACCGCCTGGCCGAAGAACGCAAGCGCGGCTACCAATCCCTTGTTCCCAGTGCCGATATATCCCCCGTCGTGCCGGTTTCCCAATTATTGCCGTCAACGTCAGTAAAACGCAGCGTGACTGAGTCTGCGTATGCATCCAGGTAGCCGCTGTCGAACCAAGCTGAGCGGGATGGGCCCAATCCGGACAGAGGCGCCCGAAGCATTGTGGTGCCGTCATTAAGACGCGCCCACCGCGCATTGGCGGAGGCAAAACGGACTTGCACATTCCGAATCGGGCGGTTGCTTTCATTGCAGACTCGCACACTACTAATCAAGGCGGCTTCATCTGACCGGCGAAAGAACTCGGCAACAGGCGGGGAGTCGCCGCTTATCTTCGGAACGAGGCGTGATACCCAATTGTCTAGCCGCACAAACAATGCCTGCTGCATGCGACGTTGTGTCGTTGCTTCACGGAGATCCTCTGCCTGAAGCCCGAAAAGCTCAGCCTGATGCTGCAGGAGCTCTCTTTGATCGCGGAACTGACGACCTTGATAGATGGTGCTCGCTACCGTACTGACCACGGCGGCTGTCGCACTTACGGCGGCGATGGTAGCGGCAATGACAGCGCTGGACATAGATCAAGATTAGCGACAAGGCTCGTCCAGCACTATGAGCACCGGCTCCACCCGCCCCGCACCGGCTTTCGGCCATAATCACTCACCTCGTCGAACGTTCCCCGGTTGCTCGGCGAGCTGTTCGCCTGCTGCGACGGACGTTATCGCCCTCGGCAAGGACCCCGGCTGCGAGGAACCGTGGCACGACCACGTCCTCACCGCTGACCCAGTTCGACCCCATCCCGAATACCACGGAACTGTGCTGCACGGCCAGGATCTGTGGCTGCTCATCCAGCGGCTCGACGATGGGCCGGGCAGGGTGCACCCTCGATGACATGGGTTTTTTGCCATCTCTTGAATTCATGTATGTGAACTAGCAGCATATTTCTGAATTTTTACCTGTACTTGTCTTGCCCTTTACGGCACCACGGAACAAGGATCGGGCCAAGCTCTCACCCGAGCGCTGGACGCGCGTCGTCACGGACGTCCCGCCAGGATGCTTACCGACCGTGACGGATCACGTCGTCATGGCCCGCTGAGCGGGCATTCGCAAGGAGACGCGATGGACAGACGCTGCATTCGAGGTCTGGCCCTGGTAGCTGCCGCACTCATCCCGCTCGGGACAGGGGGGGCCGCCGGGGCGGCCAGCACGACGGCCGCGGCCGTGGCACGGGGCGTCGTACCGCCCGGCGCGCGGGACACAGCCGCCCGCGCCCCTGCTCATGCCGACGGGCGCACCGGGCCGGCTGCCCGGACCCCGCGGACCGTTCATGCCCGCGCGGCCCGGTCGGCCACCTCCCCTCCGCTAT
>DASYYE010000400.1:0-14475 GCA_035946955.1 Streptosporangiaceae bacterium
GCCGCCCTGTACTGGCGCCGCTGAGCACAACGGGTTTCCAGGCTGCGCTCCGTGGGGGAAGGTGCCTGTAGCGGGCTGCGGGCCGAGGGAGTGGCGGAACATGCGTATCGCTGTGTACGGGGCAGGCGGTGTCGGTGGCTATTTCGGAGGCCGGCTCGCCCAGTCCGGGGCAGAGGTGCACTTCATCGCCCGAGGGGCCCACCTGCAGGCCATTCGCGAGCACGGGCTGAGGGTGCGCAGCGTCAAGGGCGACTTCGAGGTGCAGGTGACCGCGACCGATGACCCGGCTGACATCGGCGCGTGCGACTTCGTGCTGTTCTGCGTGAAGTCCTTCGACACCGCGGCCGCCGCGGCCCGGCTCGGCCCGCTGGTGGGCGAGGACACAGCGGTGGTGACGCTGCAGAACGGGGTCGATAACGAGGAGAAGCTCGCCCGGGCGGTCGGGGAAAGACCACGTAATGGGCGGGGCTGCGTTCATCTTTGCCGAGATCGCCGAGCCCAGGGTAGTCCGGCACACCGGCGGCCCGGCCAGCATCACATTCGGGGAACTCGACGGCAGCACCAGCCAGCGGGCTAAGCGTCTGCTCACGTCCTGTGAGCAGGCCGGCTTCGGGGCGGAACTGTCGGCGGACATCAAGACGGTGCTGTGGGTCAAGCTCGCCTTCATCTGCGCCCAGGCCGGCATGACCGCCACCCGAGCCTCAGGTCAGCCCCCTGTGGCGCCAGCGATGGGTGGCTCGCTGTCGCGTACTACATCACCAGGGCGCCGCTGCCGCCACCGGCAAGAGCCATCCGGCGTGCGAGCTCCGAGGCCGGCACCACTGCCCTCCCGTCATGACGTGGGTTGCCGCCCGCGGAGGGTGGCGGCGCTTGCTGCCTGGAGGGCGGCCAGGGTGGCGGCGACGGCGGGCGGCTGCCGTGTGGCGGCCGGGGTGATGGCCAGGATCTGCCGCTGCGGGGCGCTGGCCAGCGGGATGGCTGTCAGCCCAGGGAGCGCCACGGTGGCGAGGACCAGTTCGGGCAGGAGAGCGACACCAAGACCCACTATTACCAGCCGCTGGACGGCGATGTAGTCGTCAGTGGCGAAGGCGATCTGGGGGGTGAAACCTGCCTCTGCCGTCGCGCGGAGCAGATGGTCACGGCAACGTTCGCAGCCGGCGATCCAGGTTTCGGCGGAGAGCTGCGCCAGGTCCAAGGTGCTGGCCTGGGCGAGGGGGTGACTGGCAGGCAGGACAGCCAGCAGCCGGTCGGTCAGCAGGGGTGTCTTGGTGAAGTCCGCGCCCTCGTCGGACACCACACCGGCGTACTCGAAGGTCAGGGCAAGGTCGCAGTCGCCATGCCTGAGCAAGGCCAGTGAGGTGGGCGGCTCGGCCTCGACCAGCGAGACCTCGATCAGCGGGTGGCTGGCTCGCAACTGGGCGAGCGCGGCCGGGACGAGCGTGGCGCTGGAGGAGGGGAACGAGGCCAGGCGGGCCCGGCCGGCCCGCAGCCCGGCGATCGCTGCCACCTCCTCCTCGGCGGCTGCCAGCCGGGCCGAGACCACCTCGGCGTGCGCAACGAGCACCTGGCCCGCTTCGGTGAGCCTGATGCCCCGGCCTGCCTTGGCCACGAGCGGCGTGCCAGCCTCCCTTTCGAGACGGCGGATGTGATGGGTGATGGCTGGCTGGGTGTACCCGAGCTGGCGGGCGGCCTCCGAGAGCGACCCGTGGTGGGCCACGGCCCGCAGCACCAGCAGCCGCCGAAGGTCGAGCATGAGCCCCAATCTATAAACAATTTTTTGGCTCATGCCAAGGAACTGGCATTTGTTCTTGAGATGAACTGGGGGCACGCTGGCAAGGACGGCTCGCAACGAAGGGAGACGCCATGCGGACGATCGGCCTGCTGGGTGGCATGAGCTGGGTGTCCACAACCGAGTACTACCGGATCCTGAACCAGCTCACTGGCCGCGAGCGCAGCGGGCACTCCGCACCGCTGCTGCTGCACTCGTTCGACTTCGCCGAGGTCGCCGCCCTGCAGGCGGCCGGCAGCTGGGACGAGGCCGGTGACCTGCTCGCCGGTGCGGCCAAGGGCCTGGAGGCCGCCGGTGCCGAGCTGCTGCTGATCTGCACCAACACCATGCACAAGGTCGCCCCGGCAGTGCAGGCGGCGGTCTCGGTCCCGCTGGTCCACATCGTTGACGCCACCGCCGAACGTGCCCGCGCGGCCGGGCTGAGGACGCTCGGCCTGCTCGGCACGCGCTTCACCATGGAAGACGGCTTCTACCAGGAGCGCATGCGCGCCCATGGCCTGCGCGTGGTGGTCCCGGGGGCAGCCGACCGGGAGACCGTGCACCGGGTGATCTTCGAAGAACTGTGCACCGGGGTGACCACTGAGGCATCCAGGCAGGCCTACCGGCAGGCCATCGCCCGGCTGGTCGCGGCGGGTGCCGAGGGTGTGGTCCTGGGCTGTACCGAGATCGAGTTGCTCGTGAGCCAGGCAGACAGCCCGGTCGAGGTCTTCGCGACGACCCGGATCCACGCGGAGGCGGCGATGACTGCTGCCGCATAGTGGGCGTGGGTGGCGAAGCCGGGTCTAGCATGCGCGTCATGGACAGGGTCATCCGGTCGGCTGTTCCCAGCGACACCAAGCCGGCAGCGGCGATGCTCGCACGCGCCTTTGCCGACGACCCGCTCCTCGTTTGGGTCCTCCCGGACGAGGCCGCCAGGAGGCGGCGGCTGCCAGAGCTGTTCGCCGCACAGCTCCGTGCCGCGGCACGTGGCCCTGACGAGACCGACCTGATACTCGCGGACGGGCGGCCGCTGGGCTGCGCGATGTGGGCCCCGCCAGGTGCCTGTCAGCCGTCGCTGCGTCAGCAACTGCCCGTGCTGGCGGTCTTCCCGCTGATCATGAGGCGGCGCTTGGCAGTGGCTGTCAGGTCCTTCAATGCACTTGGCCGGGAGCGCCCCGAGGAGCCGCACTGGTACCTGTCCACGATTGGCGTTGACCCGGCCGCCCAGCGGACCGGTGTCGCCCGCGGACTGCTGGCACCGCGGCTCGCGCGGTGCGACGAAGACCAGATCGCGGCTGCCCTGGTCACCGGCAAGGAAAGCAACGTGGCGTACTACGAGTCATTCGGGTTCACCGTGACGGGGCATATCGAGGTTCCCGGTGGTGGCCCGGCGCACTGGGCGATGTGGCGCAACCCCCGGCAGTGAGGCCCCCTGGTGGCTCACTGCCCGTCAGTTGACGGGCCCGCCAGCCCGGTCTGGTAGGCGAGGACAACGGCCTGGACCCGGTCCCGCAGCTGCAGCTTGGCCAGGATCCTGGCCACATGGGTCTTGACCGTCGCCTCACTGAGCGTCAGCTCGGCGGCGAGCTCGGCGTTGCTCAGCCCACGGGACAGCAGCCGGAGCACTTCGAGTTCTCGCGGGGTCAGGTCCGACAGGTCAGCATGCAAGGCCACCTGGTCGGACCGGTGCGGGGCGAACCGTTCGACCAGCCGCCGGGTGATGGACGGTGCGAGCAGCGCGTCGCCACATTGGACCATCCGTACGGCGGCGACGAGGTGCTCGGGCGAGGTGTCCTTGAGCAGGAACCCGCTTGCCCCGGCAGTCAGCGCCGCGTAGACATACTGGTCGAGGTCGAACGTGGTGAGGATGATGATCCGGCAGTCGCTGGCGGGCCTGGACCCGAGGATGCGGCGGGTGGCCTCCAGGCCGTCCATCTCCGGCATGCGGATGTCCATGAGGACGACGTCGGGGCGGTGCGTGAGCACGGCGGCGACCGCTTCCCTGCCGTTGGCGGCCTCTGCCGCGACACTGATCCCTGCCGCTTGCAAGATCATGCGAAACCCACTGCGGACCAGGGTCTGGTCGTCAGCGATGACCACACGCAGCGGAGCGCCCGCCATGGCCGCATCACTCATGGCTGGGTCACTTCCACAGGTACCTCGGCTGGTTCGGCTGGCATCCTGGCCTTCACCAGCCACCCCCCGCCTGCGCGGGGTCCAGCGTCGAACTCGCCGCCGTAGAGCACCACCCGTTCCCGCAGGCCAAGCAGGCCCATCCCAGCACCGTCGGGAACGCCAGCGTCCGGGGGTGGGCCAGCGGCAGGGATCGGCCGGCCGTCGTCGGCGACCTCGACCACCAGTCCGGTCGGCTCATAGCTGAGCAGCACCTGCGTGCGCGGTTTCCCCGCGTGCTTGATCACGTTGGTCAGTGCCTCTTGCACCACCCGGAACGCGGCCAGCCCCAGGCCGGGCGGCAGGTCCCGCGGCGTGCCGGTGACGTGCAGCTCGACGGGCAGGCCGGCGCTGACCACCCGGTCGACCAGTGGGCGGAGCTCGTCAAGACCAGGCTGCGGCATCAGCGCCGCTGTGCCGTTGGCGCCGCTCTCATGGTCAGCCGAAGCACCCGGCTGACCAGGCAGACCGCTGACTTCAAAGGCACCCGCTGCGGGACCGAGCAGTCCAAGCAGACGACGCAGCTCCGTGAGGGCCGCCCGGCCGCATGACTCCACCGCGAGCAGCGCTTTAGCCGCCTCAGCGGGATCCTCGCCCAGCACCTTCCGCGCGGCGCCCGCCTGCACCACCATCACGCTCACGTTGTGCGTCACCACGTCGTGCAGTTCGCTGGCGATGCGGGCGCGTTCCCGCTCGAGCGCGCGCCTGGTCGCCTCGTGGTGCTCCGCTTCCGCCTGGCGGAGCCGAGCTGTCGAGTCGCCCGCCCGCCTGGCCCACAGGTGGACCGCGTTTCCCACGACCATGATCGGGAGGAAGATCAGCAGCGGTGTGGCCCGGGCCGGGATGGGCGGCGCCGTGTCCTGGAAGAGCGCGATCACCAGCAATGCCGCCAGGGGCATGCTGAGCAGGGCCAGGCCGTGGTAGCGGCTGTGCACAACCGCCGAGTAGGCGGCGAACGACACCGTGAGGAAGGTGACGATCGTCGCATGGTGGTCGCCGCCGTAGAAAGCAGCGATGACGCCCGCCATGATCACCCAGAACGAGGTCAGCGGGACGATCCTGCGCAGCGCCAACGGCGCTGCTGTCAGGACAACCAGCGTCGGCCCCAGGATGCGGGACGGGCTGCCTCCGTCGAGAAGCACCGCCGCGCTGGCGACTGCCGCCAAGGCGATGTCAGCGGCGATGGCAGTCCGGGAGACGGCAGGCCGCGGCTCGGCGGACCGGACAAATAGGAGCGCCCGGGCCAGACCGCCCCGGACCGACACCCACGTGCCCTTGCTCATCAGGCTATTGTCTCTCGCGGCTCGTCCGAAGGGCGTCGCTCGTCTGGCGTATTCGGCTGCATCGCAAGGATGACCCGGCACAGGGAAACCACCCGCAGGGCGGCCGGATTGCAGTCTCGCGGCCGACGCAGGCCAGGACCGGGCGGGCCTAACTTGCCACGCATGGATGCCCTGATAGAGCTCGAGGAAGTCACCAAACGCTACAACAGTGACGCTGTGCCCGCCGTGGACAGCATCAGCATGCACATCGCCCCTGGCGAGGCTGTCGCCGTGATGGGGCCATCAGGCAGCGGGAAATCCACACTGCTGAACCTGATCGCCGGGCTCGACCGGCCCACCAGCGGGACAGTCACCGTGGCCGGAGAGCGCATCGACGGGCTGAGCGAGACCGGTGTGGCCCGGTTCCGCCGACGGCACATTGGCATGGTCTTCCAGTTCTTCAACCTGCTGGATGACCTGACCGTCCTGGACAACATCCTGCTCCCCGCGCAGCTTGCCGGGGTGTCGCGGGCCAAGGCCCGGGCCAGGGCCGACGAGCTCCTGCAAGCGCTGCGGATCGGCCGGCACCGGCATGCCTACCCGGCGCGGCTGTCCGGCGGCGAGCGGCAGCGGGTGGCGATCGCCCGGGCCCTGGTGAACCGGCCGGCGATGCTGCTCGCTGACGAGCCGACCGGTGCCCTGGACAGCGCCAATGGCGAGGAGATCGGGCAACTGCTGCTCGACCTCAACCGCTCCGGCCAGACACTCGTCCTCGTCACCCACAACCCCGCTCTTGCCGCACGTTACGCAAGCCGCACAGTCCAGGTCGCTGACGGCCGGATCGCCAGCAACGCCGATGCGGGGGCACGGCGATGAAGGCGCGGCCGGTTCTGCGGGCGGTGTCCGGCGGGGTGGCCCGCCGCAAGGTGCAGACCGTCGTGGTCTTCACCGTGCTGATGGTTTCCACCGCCTCGGCCGCGCTCGGTCTCGGGCTGCTGGTCGACTCGAACGGGCCGTTCCAGCATTCCTTTGCGGCGCAGCGTGGCGCGGACGTCGCCGCCAGCGTCGACGCCACGAGGGCCACGGATGGCCAGCTAGCCGCGACGCGGCGGCTGCCGCAGGTCACGGCGGCCGCCGGGCCGTTTGATGAGGTAACCATCACCCCCCGGATCAACGCACAAGGCGGGATCACCCTGCCGCCGGTCACCGTTGTCGGCCGCGTATCGCCGGGCGGAGGAGTGGATGACCTGACTCTGGATGCGGGACGGTGGGTACAGCGGCCCGGCGAGATCGTGGTCTCCCGCGATTCGCCTGATGTTGGCGGTCCTACAGCGCAGCTGATCGGCACCCTGATCACCGTGACCAGCGCGCCGGGCCGACCGACGCTGACCGTGGTCGGCGTCGCCAAGTCGATCACTGACACCGCGGACGGCTGGGTAACACCCGCCCAGGCCGCCGCCCTTCGCGCACCCCACACGCCGCCTGCTGCGCAGATGCTGTACAGGTTCCACAGCGCGGCCACCCAGTCACAGGTCACCGCGGACGTCACAGCCCTGACCAGGGCGCTGCCAGCCGGTGCGGTTGCCGGGACAACTTCGTGGCTCACCGTGAAGAGCCAGGAGACCCGGACGATCTCGATCATCGTGCCGTTCGTGGTGGCGTTCGGCGTCATCGGCCTGGCGATGTCAGTGGTGATCGTCACCAATGTGGTCAATGGCGCCGTGGTGAGCGGGTACCGGCGGATCGGTGTGCTCAAGAGCATCGGGTTCACCCCCGCCCAGGTGGTTGCCGCCTACGTGGCACAGGTCGGGTTCCCCGCGCTGGCCGGGGCCTTGGTTGGCGTGGTCCTCGGCAACGTCCTGTCGGTGCCGCTGCTCAGTCAGACCGCAACGGTCTACGGCGTCGGCCGGCTGCTCGTGCCGGCGTCTGTCGACATCGGGGTGCCGCTGCTGATGTGCGCGCTGGTGGGGCTGGCCGCGCTGCTGCCCGCGTTGCGAGCGGGAAGGCTGAGCGCCGTGGCGGCCATTGCGACCGGGCGTGCCCCGCGGGCCGGCCGCGGCTACGCCGCGCATCGCCTGCTTGCCTGGCTGCCGCTCCCCCGGCCGGTGACCATCGGTCTCGCTGACCCGTTCGCCCGCCTCGGCCGGACCGCGGTCACGGTCGCCGCGGTCATGTTCGGCGCCACATCGGTGGTGTTCGCCGTGGGGCTGGACTCATCGCTGAACAAGGCGTCGAACGGCCAGTCGCACGCAGCCTCCGAACAGGTGCAGGTCGCCGCCGTCATGCATGTGGGCACTGGTCCCCAGGGCAAGACGGGCAAGGTCTCGCAGCCGACGCCAGGCCCCAGCCAGGGCCAACCCGTCGTGGCCGCGCTGCAGGCGCTGCACGGGACGCTGCACTTCACAGCTGAGGACTTTCCAATGGTCAGCTTGTCGGGCCTGACCGCGCAGGTTCCCACTGAGGCATTCCGTGGCGACGCCGCGTGGACTGGCTACGACATGATCAGTGGGCGCTGGTACCGGGCTCCCGGCGAGGTTGTCGTCAACACCGCCTTCCTCACCCAGACAGGCAAATCCGTTGGCGACAGGGTGACAATCACCTTCGGCGGCAGGCAGACCACGGCACGGATCGTCGGCGAGGCCTTCGACCCGCAGGGACGTGGGCAGCCTGCCATGATCACGAGCTGGCAGACGCTGGGTGGCACCGGCTCGGGCCTGACGGTCCAGCAATACGACGTCGGCCTGCGGCCTGGCACAGACCCGGTCGCCTATTCGGAAGCGCTCAACCACGCCCTGTTCCCTGGGTGGTTCGCTTCCGCCAACTCCGCCGACCCGTTCTACGCGACCCTCACTGCTCTCATCGGCACGCTGACCCTGCTGATCGCGATAGCCGCTGGGCTCGGCGTCCTCAACACGGTGGTCCTGGGCACCCGGGACCGGGTGTATGACCTCGGGGTGTTCAAGGCGGTCGGGATGACCCCCCGGCAGACGATGGCCATGGTCGTCTGCTGGGTCGTTGGTGCCGGACTGGCCGCCGGGGTGATCGCCGTGCCGGTAAGCACAATCCTGCACGCCCACGTTGCGCGGGCCATGGCCAGCGCCGGCGGCACTGCGCTACCGGCCAGCTACATCAATGTCTTCACTGCCGCCGAACTCGTGCTCCTTGCCCTGGCCGGGCTGGTCATCGCCGTGGCCGGTGCACTGCTCCCGGCGGGCTGGGCGGCACGGGCCGCGACGGTGTCCGCCCTGCGGGCCGAGTGACCACGTTATGCGCTGGGTCCGCTGCTGAGCCGGTGACGCACTTCCATGAGTGCGAAACCCAGGAGGTTGAGCCCCTGCCAGGTCTGAGGTGTTGCGGCCCGCTGGTCGTCAGCGGCCAGCCCAATGCCCCACACCTGGTCCAGGGGCGACGCCTCGACCAGCACCCGCTCCCCCGTGGCCAGCAGGAACTCCCGCAGGTCGGGGTGCTGCCCGAACTTGGCCAGGTTGCCGGTGACCACGACCTGGAAACGCTCCTGTGCCCAGCGCTGCTCGTCGAAGCCCCGGGCCTGCCGGCCCAGTCGCTTCGCCGCATGAGGGTGCGGCGCTTGCCGGATGCGCTCGGCCATTTCCGTATCACCGAACAGCCGCGCCTTGCCCGCCATCATGAAGTGCTCCGCCGTGGGGTAGACCAGCCCATCCACCGTGAACGGCGCGGGCCACCACTGGCTCAGGCACCCCTTGCCTGCCCCACCGTCGGCCGTTGGCCGGTGTCCCCAGAAGAACACGTACTTGGGCTGCCCACCCTGCTGGACCATCCCAAGCAACTCACCCACGCTGCGCACCCCGGCCGACGAGACAGTCATGCCTGCCTTGCTATCAGAACCACCACCGCGGCCTATCCCAGCCGGCATTGGAGCGAGGGACTCATGGTGGCCGCGGCTGGCTGCTGGCCGAGCCTGACGGCGCGTGCCCAGCGTGCTGGGGTGAGGCCGTAGGCCTGTTTGAACTGGCGGGTCATGTGACTCTGGTCGGCGAACCCGGCGTCGGCGGCGGACTGCGCCAGCGGCACCCCCCGCTCGATCGCGGCCCGCGCCAGGTCTAGGCGGCGCGCGGTCCGGTAACGGTCGGGGCTGGTACCGAATGCCTTCCGGAAGTGGCGGGTCAGCGTGAACCGGTCGGTCCCGGTGACCTTTTCCAGGGTGGCGGCCGGGGTCTGCTCCCGGGCGTGAGTGGCCAGGTATTCACGTGCGATCGCGACAGCCTTGAGGTCGATCATGGTCGCGGGCTGGCTGGGCCCGCCAGCGAGCACGTTGAGCACGCCAGCGACTGTCACGGCGATTTCGGTGCACTGCAGGTCGCTGACTGGCTCCCCGACGTCGGCCAGGAATGGGATGAGGCACCTGCTGACGGGGGTGAGTCCTTGGACCGGGTCGGCGACGAACGGCAGCGGCCGGGTGCCGAGCGCACCGCGGACGAACTCGGGCGCGAGGTGGAGAATGCGGTACGAAAGGCGGTAGCCGGTCTCGGCGGCGCCGTCGTGGGTCTCACCCGGATGCAGGATGTGGAGCTGACCGGGCACGCAGGACCGCCGCTCGCCCCGGTAGCGGAATGTCTGGACACCGCAGACCGTGATCCCGATCCCATAGGTGCTGTGCTGGTGCGGCTGGTACCCCCAGGCCGACAGGTGGACCTCTGCCCGCTCCAGGCCGGGGGCACCTGGCCCGAGCCGCACCGAGATCGGCTGCGGGCTGCACGATCGTTCAAGACCCGCCGCACAGGGTGGCCATACCGTGCCCCGCATGTTCCCAAGGTATTCCGTGACACCGACCGGCCCGGCCCTGCTGCCGTCGGTGCACTGGGGCGCGGCAGGGACGCTCTTGCTGACCTCGCTGGCGGTCATGGGCAGCCCCGGCCCGGTGACGGTCAGCCTGACCGCTGCGGGTTCGGCCTGGGGGGTGCGCCGGTGTGCCGGCTACCTGGCCGGGACGATCACAGGTTCCGCTGCTGTGCTGGCCGCGGTGGCGACCGGGACCACGGCCGTGCTCCTGGCGGTCCCAGGTCTGCGGGTGGCGCTGATCGTGATTTCAGCCATCTATCTCCTGTGGCTGGCCTGGCATATCGCCACCGCGCCCCCGGTCGCAGCACAAGCCACAGGCAACCCGCCCAGTCTGACCGGAGGGCTGCTTCTGGGGATCGCCAACCCCAAGGCGTGGTTTGCCATCTCTGCGGTCTTCGACAGCGGCCATCTCGTGGTCACCCCGGTCACCGATGCTGTCGCCAAGGCCGTGGCGCTGACACCGATGATCGTCCTGATCAGTACCGCCTGGCTGCTGGCTGGTGCCTCACTCGCACCGGTGCTGCGCAATCCGCGGCGGTCCCGGATCATGAACATAACCCTGGCCGTGACCCTGGCGGGCGCCACAGTGATCGCGGCCGTGCACCAGCCCATGACCTAGGCCGTCAGCGACCTAGGCCGTCAGCGCACGGGCCCACCGAAACGTCCAGGAGAACCCGTTTTGTCGGCGGCGGGGTCTAGGCTGTAACCAGTAATCGAACTCCTGATCGATTGCAGGGACCTGGTGCTGAGGAGGTGGGCGCGTTATGGGCACGGTGACATCGGCGGGTAGCGTGCCCGCGGGACTGGTGCCGGTGTCGGAGTGGGCCGCGTGGGTGCGGGAGATGGCTGAACCCTGCCCGTCTGTGCCGGACGGGGGATGGCTGGCCGACTTTGCGCCTGAGGAGCTGGCGCAGTGGTACCGCCTCACCGAGGCCGAGGAGGCCGCCGGTGAGCCCGTGGCCACCGATGACCCTGCGGCCGCCGGTGACCCCGCGCCTGCCGGTGGTGCCGTGCATGCGGTGGTGTGGCCGGTGGGGTCGCGGGCGGCCTGCGACGGGGTGGGCTTCGGCAACGCCGCAGCCGACCGGATCACTCCCGGCTGGGGCCTGGCTGGGCTGGCGGAGCGGACGTGGGCCGACGGGCTCGAACAGCTCAGCGACGACGAGCTCGGCGGGCTGATCCTGGCCTGGCACCGGCTCGGCTCATGGGCAGCCGCGGGGGAACTGGCCGGGCTGGCCGAGCTCGACCGGCGGCGGCAGGCCCAAGCCGCCGCCGGTGCTGACTCCCGCCTGGTTGAGCACGTCGGGGACGAGGTCGCGGCACTGCTGCGGATGACCAGCCGCGGCGCCGGACAGCAACTGGACTTCGCGATCGGCCTGGCTGGGCTGCCCAAGACCGCGGCTGCGCTGGCTGCCGGTGAGATCGACCGGGTCAAGGCCCTGGTCATCGTCGGTGGCGTGACCGGCCTCATCCGTGAGCACGCCCACGCGGTCGAGGACCGGGTCATCGGCCGGGCACCCGGGCAGACACCCAGCCAGCTGCGGGCGAGCCTGCTGCGGGCGGTGCTGGCCGTCGACGCGGCAGCGGCCGGGCAGCGGCGGGAGAAGGCGGGTAAGGACGCCCGGGTGGAACGCTGGAGCGAAGACGCCGGCACCGCCGCCCTGGCCGGGCGTGACCTGCCCGCCGCCGAGGTGCTGCAAGCTGACGCCCGGATCAGCGCCATGGCCCAGGACATGAAGACCCGCGGCTGGACCGGCACCCTCGACCAACTGCGCGCGGTCGTGTTCACCGCACTCCTGCTCGGCCACCCCATCCCCACCACCCCACCAGTGGCCGACACCCCCACTGACACCAACCCGGCTGACCGCCGCCAGGCTGGCACAGACACCGCACCCGGTGACCGCACTCACGCGGCGCCAGCCAGCCCAGCGGCGAAAGCAGGCCCCACGCCGAACGGTGCCGGACTGGGCGGGCTGCGGGGTTCGGTGAACCTGACCATGCCCCTGGCGACGTGGCTCGGCGCCAGCGACCAGCCTGGCGAGGCAGCCGGGTTCGGCCCGCTGCCAGCCGTAGACGCCCGGGCCCTGGCCACGCTCCTGGAAGGCCAGCCCGGGTCGCGGTGGTGCCTGACCCTCACCGACCGGGCCGGGCGCGCCATCGCCCACGGCTGCGCCACCACCAGCAGCGGCGGGGGTCCGGTGCGTGCCCGGATACCCAACGGCAAGCACCTCACGGTGACCATCACCCCGCTGGCGGCCACCACCTGTGACCACAGTGGCGAGTCCCCGCACTACCGGCCGCCGCCCTCACTGGCCCACCGGGTCCAGGTACGGCAGCGGACCTGCTGCTTCCCCGGCTGCCGCCGCCCCGCCACCCGCTGCGACCTCGACCACACAATCCCCTACGACCAGGGCGGCCGCACCTGCGAATGCTCACTCGCCCCCCTGTGCCGCAGGCACCACCGCGCCAAACAGGCCCAGGGCTGGCACCTCGACCAGCCCCAGCCCGGCGTCATGGTCTGGCGGCTTCCCCACGGCCGCACCTACACCACCGAACCCGACCCCTACCCTGACATTCCAGATCCCGGCACCGAGTTGCCAGACCCCGGCCCCTGAGCTCTGCCGGACCTGGATGCCATCTCTCCCCAACCCACGCCGCGCCGCCTGACGTGGCAGACGGGCGTCCCGCCGGCTTCCCCGCCGGCGGGGCGCTCGGGTCGTTCAGCCCAGCACCGCCTGGTTCTTGGCACAGTCAGCGGCTCATGACAAGCTCGCTTGACATAAGGGCTTGTGTCAAGCTAGCTTGTCAATGACAAGGACGCTTGACAGCCAGGAGGCGGGGCATGAGGAGACGGATCATGAATCCGTGCGGGCGGTGGGCCTATGTGGTCACCGCGGTGGCGGTGGCGGTGGTGGCGGTCAGTTCGATCGTCGCGGCAGTCCGGCAGAGCAGCTGGGGGCCGATCGTTGCGGTGGGCTGGCTGCCAGCCGTGGTGGCCGGGACCTGGTGGCCTGGCACGCGCCGGCGCTGCCTGCCCCGCCGCAGTGGTCAGGTCGGCTGAGCTGACCGGCAACGGTGAAGAACCAGGTACGGGAGATGCGAACCAAACGGGGGCTGGCCCAGGGACAACTGGCGGAGGCGATGGGGGTGTCGCGGCAGACGATCAACTCGATCGAGAACGACCGGTACACCCCGACGCTGGGGCTGGCGATGGCACTGGCCCGGTATTTCGGCATCACGGTCGAGGAGATGTTCGATGACCAGGGAACCTAGCCCGGCGGCCGTGCGCGGCAAGTGCGAGGGGCTGATGCGCTCGAAGTGGTTCATGCCGCTGTTCTGCCTCGGGCTGGGCGTCGGGGTATTCGTCGCGAGCTGGCTGGGCGGCCACCTGGGCGCGGGGCTTGTCTCGCTGGCGGTGATGGCCGGCTTCGGCCTGTTCTTGCTGCTGGTGGCCAGCAGCAGTGAAACCATCCGGGGGCTCACATTCGGCCGCGACGAGCGGTTCGCCCAGATCGACCTGCGGGCCACCGCAGTCGCCGGGCTGGCAGTGCTCATGGCCCTGATCGTCGCCTGGCTGGTCGCGGTCGCCCAGGGGCACAGCGGGAGCCCCTATGGCTGGCTCCTGGCGATAGGCGGCCTCGCCTACATGGCCGCGGTCGCGTTCTTCCGCTGGCGCGGCTGAGCACTGGCCCGGTAACCCCAGGACCGGCGGCACCCGGGCCACCCATCTAGCCAGCAAGACAGGCCCACTACGGCCAGGCGCCTTTCCGTCGTGCCCAGCACAGCCGGGCGCCTTGCCCACCGTGCCCAGCACAGCCGGGCGCCTTGCCCACCGTGCCCAGCACCGCTGGGCGCCTTGCCCACCGTGCCCAGCACCGCTGGGCGCCTTGCCCACCGTGCCCATTACCGCTGGGCGCCTTGCCCACCGTGCCCAGCACCGCTGGGCGCTTTCCCATCGTGCCCAGCACAGTGCCGGGCACACGGGCTGTCCCAACGAGTGCTGTTGATCTGATCGGAGAGTGAGACATGCCGCAAATTAGGCAGACAGCGCACGTATCCAGGCGGGCGGTCGCCTGGCGGAACACCGGGCCGTGGCGGCACCTTACGGGTGCGGGCGCCACCCTGGTTGCCGGTGCAATGATCGTGGCCGCAGGGCCGACCCCGGGCATGGCGGCAGCAACGGCAGCACCTCGGCCGGGGTTCCGCGCGGCGCTGGACCAAACGTCACGGCCAAGGCTCCGCGCGGCCCTGGACCAAACGTCACGGCCAAGGCTCCGCGCGGCCCTGGAACAGACGTCTCACCTGGGGTTCCGTGCCGAGCTGGAACGGATCGTGGACGACGGCATACCAGGGGTGGTCGGGCTGGCACGCCGCGGCGGCCACGCGGTCACGGCGGCCAGCGGTGACGCCGACATCGCCGCCGCGCAGCCGATGGCGGTAGACGACAGGTTCCGG
>DASYYE010000401.1:0-31105 GCA_035946955.1 Streptosporangiaceae bacterium
GGGGCTGGGCCGGTGGGGGTGGGCCGGGTGGGGGTGTGGTTCCGGTGGCGTGCTGGGCGCTGGCGGGCCGCTGGCTGGGGGGCAGCGATATTGGGCTCGTGGGGGCTACTCGACGGTGACGGATTTGGCCAGGTTGCGGGGCTGGTCTACGTCGTGGCCTTTGGCGGTGGCCAGCTCGCAGGCGAAGACCTGGAGGGGGACCGTGGTGAGGAGGGGCTGGAGGAGCACGGGGACGACGGGAACCTCGATCAGGGTATCCGCGTAGGGGCGCACCGTCTCGTCGCCCTCCTCGGCTATCACGATCACGCGCGCGCCGCGGGCCCTGATCTCCTGGATATTGGAAACGATCTTGTCGTGGAGGACCGGGGACGTCACGGACGGGGTCACCACCACGACCGGCAGCCTGTTCTCGACCAGGGCTATGGGGCCGTGCTTGAGCTCGCCCGCGGCGAAGCCCTCGGCGTGCATGTAGGCGAGTTCTTTGAGCTTAAGCGCTCCTTCCAGGGCCACTGGGTAGCCCACGTGGCGACCGAGGAACAGCACGCACCGTTCCCCGGCCAGCTCACGGGCGAGGTGACGGACGGGTCCCATCCTGGCCAGTACGCTCACCACCGACTCGGGCATCCGGGCCAGCTGGCTGATCACGGCGTCGATGGCAGCCGGGTCGGCGGCCCCGCGCACCTGTGCCAGGTACAGCGCGACCAGGTAGCACGCCACGAGCTGGGTGAGGAACGCCTTGGTGGACGCGACCGCGACCTCCGGTCCCGCGTGGGTGTAGAGGACGGCGTCGCTGGCCCGCGGGATGGAGGAGCCGTTGACATTGCAGATGGCCAGCACGCGCGAGCCCTGCTCCTGGGCATGCCGCACGGCCATGAGGGTGTCCATGGTCTCCCCGGACTGGGAGATGGCGATGACCAGGGTGGAGTGGGTCAGGATCGGGTCTCGGTAGCGAAACTCGCTGGCCAGCTCCACCTCGCAGGGCAGGCGGCACCAGTGCTCGATCGCATATTTGGCGATCAGGCCGGCGTGGTAGGCCGTGCCGCACGCCACGATGATGATCTTGTCGATGTCACGGAGCTCGGCGGAGGCGAGGCGCATCTCGTCGAGGCGGAGCCGCCCGTCAAGGCCTACCCGGCCGAGCAGCGTATCGGCGATAGCCCTGGGCTGCTCGGCGATCTCCTTGAGCATGAAGTAGTCGTAGCCAGCCTTTTCGGCCGCGCTCACGTCCCACTCGACGGGGTACTCCGCCGGCCGCACAGCGGCACCGTCGAACCCGGTCAGCCTCACCCCATCCGCACGGACCTCCGCAACCTGGTCCTGCCCGACCTCGATGGCGCGCCGGGTGTAGCTGATGAACGCGGCCACATCGCTGGCGAGGAAGTTCTCACCCTCCCCACACCCGATGACCAGGGGCGAGTTGCGTCGCGCCCCCACCACCACGCCCGGCTGGCTGGCGTCCACCGCCACCAGGGTGAACGCGCCCTCCAGCCGCTTGCACACTGCCCGCATGGCGTCCGCCAGGCTCATGTCAGCAGCGGCGAGTTCCGCCTCGAGCAGGTGGGCGACGACCTCGGTGTCAGTGTCCGACGCGAGGTCATGGCCTGCGGCAGCGGCCTCGGCCCGCAGGGCCGCGAAGTTCTCGATGATCCCGTTGTGCACCACGGCGAGAGTGCCGGTGCAGTCGGTGTGGGGGTGCGCGTTGGCGTCCGTGGGCGCCCCGTGGGTGGCCCAGCGGGTATGGCCGACTCCGGTCACACCGGGCGGTGTGGTGTCCTCGTCAAGGGCTTTGAGCAGGTTGACGAGTTTTCCGGAGCGCTTGCACGAAATGAGCGACCCGCCGTCGGTGATGGCGACCCCGGCCGAGTCGTAACCCCGGTAGGCAAGCCGGTTCAGCCCTTCCAGCACCACGTCCACGGCTTGCCGGTGGCCTGTGTACCCCACGATCCCGCACATTCAAGCAAGGCTAACCCGTTGGAGGGGTCCGCGCAGGTCAGGGGGTCAAGACACGGACTGCACGGCCGCGACCAGCCGGTCCGCGACACGCTGTGCCCGTTCATGGTCCATGGCTTCCACCATGACCCGTACCGCTGGCTCGGTGCCGCTGGGCCGCACCAGTACCCTGCCCGAGCCCCCCAGCTCCGCCTGGGCGGATTCGACCTCTGTCGCGAGCGCGGCCGACTGAGTGACCCGGGCCTTGTCCACCCCGGTCACGTTCACGAGCACCTGCGGGTAGCGCGTCATGACACTGGCCAGTTCGGCCAGGGGGACGCGGTCACGTGCCACGGCGGCCAGCAGGTGCAGCGCGGTCAGCAGCCCATCACCGGTGCTGGCGTGGTCAAGCATGATGATGTGGCCCGACTGCTCGCCGCCCAGGACGTACTGGCCAGCCCGCATCGCCTCCAGCACGTAACGGTCGCCCACGGCGGTCTCCACCAGAGTGATCCCGGCGGCTTCCATCGCCAGCCGGAACCCCAGGTTCGACATGACGGTGGCCACCACGGTGTCACGGGTGAGCCGGTTGGCGCGTTTGAGGCCGAGCGCCAGGGCCGCGAGGATCTGGTCCCCGTCGACCACCTGCCCGTCCGCGTCCACCGCCAGGCACCGGTCCGCGTCACCGTCGTGGGCGATCCCGGCGTCCGCCCGGTACCCGAGCACCGTCGCGACCAGGCTCTCCAGGTGGGTGGACCCGCAGCCGTCGTTGATGTTGTGGCCGTCGGGCTCGGCGCCGATCGAGATCACCTCCGCGCCGGCCCGGCGAAGCATCTCCGGGGCGAGTTCGGAGGCGGCACCGTGCGCGCAGTCCACCACGACCCGCAGGCCCGCTAGGGGCAATACCCCGTTGGGGCGGCCGTTGCTGTGACCGGACAAAGAGCCGAGCAGGTGTGTGAGGTAGCGCTCCCGTTGCGCCGCGGCATCGCTGACCCGGCCGAAACCGCCGGGCAGTGGGGCGCTCGCCTGCCCGTTTGAGTCAGCCATCCGTGCCTCGATGGCATCCTCGGCCTCGTCAGGGAGCTTGAAGCCGCCCCGCGCGAACAGCTTGATGCCGTTGTCCCGGGCAGGGTTGTGGCTTGCCGACAGCATCACCCCGAGGTCTGCGCCCAGAGCCCCGGTGAGGTAGGCGACACCCGGGGTCGGGATGACGCCAAGCCTGAGCACGTCCACGCCGACGCCGGCCAGGCCAGCCACGACGGCCGCCTCCAGGAACTCACCGGATGCCCGCGGGTCTCGCCCCACGACCGCCACCGGCCGGCCCTCACGAGGCTGCGGCGCGCCGCCGCCGTGCATGGTCTGGAGCACCTCGGCAGCCGCGGCGGCGAGGTCCATGGCCAAGCGTGCGGTCAGGTCATCACCTGCCACACCGCGAACGCCATCGGTCCCGAAGAGACGGCCCATGAAGTGTGTCCCCGTGCTGGGGCGCGTGGAAGAAATCGTGCGTCCCGGCTGCCGGGCTAACGCTTCGAGTACTGCGGTGCCTTGCGGGCCTTCTTCAGCCCGTACTTCTTGCGCTCCTTGACCCGCGCGTCACGTGTCAGGAAGCCTGCCCTCTTCAGGGTGGCCCGGTTCTCCGGGTCGACCAGGGTCAGTGCCCGCGAGATCCCGAGCCGCAGCGCACCAGCCTGGCCAGTCACGCCGCCCCCGGTGATCCGTGCGGTCACGTCGAACTGGCTCTCAGCCCCCAGCGTCGTCAGCGGCTCGCTGATGAGCTGCTGGTGCACCTTGTTGGGGAAGAAGTCCTCCAGCGACCGGTCGTTCACCAGCCACTTTCCCGTGCCTGGCGCGATCCGGACCCGGGCGATGGCCTCCTTGCGACGGCCCGTGCCCAGTGCACTGCCCGTCACCACGGGGCGGACTGCCTTGCGCCCAGGCTGTTCGGGAGTCTGCGTGGTGTACTCCTCCACGTGCTCGCCGAACTCTTCCTCCCCCTGCTCACCCACGTCTTCGGCCGGCGCCTGCGCGCCAGTGGACTCGGCCACGGTCGGCTCCTCGTGCTTTCGATCGACTCTCGTCATGACTTCGCGTCGCCGCTGCGCCGCCGGGCGCCACTGGCCCCACGGGCGGGTGACGCCGTGGCCTGCGCTGGCGCGGTGGTCGCGGCTGCGGGCTGGGCGACCTGTGTGATCGTGAAGGGGGTGGGCTGCTGCGCCTGGTGGGGGTGGTCCGGCCCGGCGTAGACCTTCAGCTTGCGCAGCATCCCCCGGCCCAGTGTGTTCTTGGGGAGCATGCCCCGGACCGCCTTCTCCACCAGCCGTTCAGGATGACGGGCCAGCAACTCGCCGTAGCTGACAGAGCTGATACCGCCGGGGTAGCCGGAGTGCCGGTAGGCGCGCTTGTCCTGCAGTTTGGTCCCGGTCAGGGCCACTTTGGCGGCATTGACCACGATGACGAAGTCACCGGTGTCCATGTGCGGCGCAAAGACCGGCTTGTGCTTGCCCCGCAGGAGCACCGCCACTTGGCTGGCCAAGCGGCCGAGGACGACATCAGAAGCGTCGATGACATGCCACTGGTGGCTGATGTCACTTGCCTTGGGGCTAAAAGTGCGCACAGTCGTAAGCCTTCACCTGTGGGACCTAGTGGTGACCCCGCCTCGGTGCAAGCCTGACGGCGAGGAAGTCCGCCGCACCGGCCGCCGCATGGCCACCCACCGAACGGGCAGCACAGGGCAGGCTGATGCGCAGGAACGTGTGAAGAGGATACCGGCCGATTGACCCAACGGCAAAGCGAGCCGTCACACGAGGCCCAAAGCGAGCCGAAGGGCGCGGCGCCGCCTGGACTCGAGAGTGAGGAGGGAAGGGGGCGTCTTCGGGCGCCCGGAGGCGAGCGGGACGAGCGGGACTAGCACAGCGGGCTCGTGAGGATGGCGAGTTGCTGGGTCGCCCGGGTCATCGCGACATAGCGGTCGACCGCTCCTTCGATGCCCTCGCCCAACGTCTGCGGGTCGATGAGGATCACGAGGTCGAACTCGAGTCCTTTCACCGTTTGCGGGGTCAGTGACCGGACGCGGGACGTCGCCTGGAATATCGGGTCGCCGATGACGCAGGCGATCCCTTCGGTGTGTTCGGCGAGCCAGGTGCCGAGAATCGAGTCCAGGTCCGGAGTGGACCCGTGCAGGACTGGGACGCCACTGCGCCGGATGGACACCGGCACGTTGGCGTCGGGGAGCACGGCCCGGATGACCGGCTCGGCTTCTGCCATGACCTCTTGCGGCGTCCGGTAGTTGATGCTCAGGGAAGCCAGGTTGATCTGGTGGAGCCCGATCCGCTCGAGCCGTTCCTGCCACGACTCCGTGAACCCGTGCCTGGCCTGGGCACGGTCCCCGACGATGGTGAAGCTCCGGGATGGGCAGCGGAGCAGCAGCATCTGCCACTCGGCGTCGGTCAGCTCCTGCGCCTCATCCACGACAACGTGCGCGAACGGGCCAGCAAGCAGGTCCGGGTCGGCGCCGGGCAGCGCGGCCTCGTCGACCAGGGCGTCCTTGAAGTCCTCGCCGCGCAGCATCGTCACCAGGCCTACGCCGTATTCGTCGTCGGCCACCTGGATCAGGTCATCGACGACCCTGGCCATGTGCTCACGCTGGGCAGCGACGGCGGCCTCACGGCGGCGCTTGCGCCGGGACGCCCGCGGGTCGCCGAGCCGCTGCCGGGCCGCGTCCAGCAGCGGCAGGTCCGACACTGTCCAGGCCTGGGGGTCGGTGCGCTGCAGCCGCCGCACCTCATCGGGGCTGAGCCAGGGAGCGCACAGGCGCAGGTAGGCGGGAACCGTCCACAGGTCCCCGACGAGGTCAGCTGGATCGATCAGCGGCCACGCACGGTTGAGGGCTGTGAGCAGACCCTCGTTCCGCGACAGCGCCTTCCGGAGCAGGTGCGCCGGGACGTCGCCGTCGTGGTTGTCGACCAGGATCGTGAGCAGTTGCTCCCAGATCGCCTCGCGCGCTTCGTTGTGCGGGACGCCGGACTCCGCCGCCGCGAACGCCTCGGCCCAGTCACCGGCGCTCAGCGGGACGTCGGACCACGGGGTCTCGACCGTCATCGGCTTGGTAGGCGGGTTCTCGTAGAACCTGACGGCTGGCTCGACCGCCTTCACCAGGTCCGCAGACGACTTCAGGCGGGCCACCTCCGGGTCGGTCTCGACCGTGGCCGTGGCGCCCTCGGCGATGAGGTCTCGCAGCGTGCAGGTCTGCACGCCTTCCTCTCCGAGGCTTGGCAGAACGTCGGAGACGTAAGCCAGGTAGGGCTGGTGCGGACCGACGAACAGCACCCCGCCGCGGTGGTGACCGAGCCGTGGGTCTGAGTAGAGGAGATAGGCGGAGCGGTGCAGGGCGACAACGGTCTTCCCAGTACCTGGGCCGCCGTCCACGACGAGAGCGCCGGCCGATCCCGCACGGATGATGGCGTCCTGGTCGGCCTGGATGGTGCCGAGCACGTCTCGCATCCGGGCCGACCGGCTGCTGCCCAGGCTGGCGATGAAGGCGGACTGGTCGTCGAGTGCTGCGTGCCCTTCCAGCCCGTCCGGCGTGAAGACCTCGTCCCAGTAGTCGCTGACCCGGCCGCGGGTCCAGCGGTACCTGCGGCGGCTTGCCAGCCCCATCGGGTTGGCGTGGGTCGCTCCGAAGAACGGCTCGGCCGCTGGGGATCGCCAGTCGAGCAGCAGCCTGCGGCCGGCGCTGTCCGTGAGGCCGAGCCGCCCGATGTACACGGGCTCGGTGTCGTCCGCCCCCACGATGCGTCCGAGGCACAGGTCCAAGCCGAAGCGGCACAGGACGCGCAGGCGAGCGGTCAGCCGATGGATCTCCATATCCCGGTCCAGCGCCTTCTGGCCTATGCCGCCTGGCGCCCTGCGCTCGGCATCGAGGCGGTCGGACAAATCGGCGATGGTCTGGTCGAGACTCACCGCGATGGCCGCGAAGTGCTGCTCGTCGCGGCCGATCAACGCTGGGTCGGCCTTGACGGTGAGGTGGTCGGGAAGGTCGAACGCACTGGTGGTCAGGGAATTCACCTCATCGGCTCCGATCCGGAGGCCGCCCTGACGCCGACCGGTTCAGCGTCCCCGCACGCCAGCAACAGCACACGCATTCCGCGACCCCCATCCCCGCAGGTTTCTGGCTCCGGCCAGCGATTATGCGGCACGACCGGGGTCTTGCGGCAAGTCCCCCCCTCCGCTATATATTGAAAATGGAGAGGAGTCGGTCCTCTCCATTTTCTTTATGAGCCCCGCCGCAGCCGGGACCACGACGTCCACTCACTGCGGCTCGCCTCAGCAGCGCTCACAAACCGCAGGGCAAGCCGTTGGTTGCCAGCTCAGCTGCTGGGAGCCAGGAGAAAATCTCTGACGGGGCTATGCGGCAGTCCCGGGCGGATACGCTCACGCCATGGGCTATCCGGGTGAGGGGGCCAGCCGCCCACCAACCGGCCGCCACGGCATCGCGGGCGGTGGTCCTCGGCGTGCCCATCGGAGCCCTGTCAGCGGGTTCCCACCATCGCCCGGCCAGCCCGACCCTGTCTACCCGCCTGGCGAGTTCGCGCTGTGGAACCGCGCGTCCACCCGAGCCGCGTGGCTCGGCCAGGCCGCCCCTGGTGATGGCGCGGCCGACGCTGATCCCGGGTACTCGCTGCTTGCCGTCAGTGACCCGTCGGCCGATGCCACCTCCACGCAGACCTGGGCTGTCATCGACGACGACCAGTCGCAGCCGCCCGGGCCCCGTCGTGACTGGGACTCACACACTGACTCGCTGCCGGACCGGGCCGCCGACCGTGCCCTGCCAGGAGCCGACCAGCGCCTGTCATCGCTTGGCGGTGTACCGGGAGGCCCTGGCCAGAACGGCACGCTGACCGGGCCGCGGCCAGTACCAGGGCGGCCAGGGCCGTCGCGGGGAGAGTCCCCACGGACTGGGCCGCAACGGCCAGAGCAGACGGGCCCGCAGCGGTCCGGTCAGACTGGCCCCCAGCCCACCCAGAGTGAGCTGGCACGGACCGGGCCAGGCCGGGACGGGGCACGGCCGGGAGCAGGACAAGCCGGGCCAGCACGAGACGTGCCAGCACCGCCGGGGCCAGGCCGGGACGGGCCGTCGTGGGCGAAGCCGCCAGGGACGGAACTGGCCCGGGTGGAGCAGGCCCGACAGGGCCCGGGACGTGACGGCCCGTCATGGGCGAAGCCGCCAGGGACGGAACTGGCCCAGGTAGCGCCGGCGCGGGGCAGACCAGGACAGGCCAGGCCAGCGTGGGCCGAACCGTCCAGGGGGGAGCTGACGCGGGCAGGGCGGCCCGGGTCCGGACGGCGCGGCGGGGCACGAGCCAGGCACAGCAACACGATGATGGCCGGGATGCTGTTGGCGCCCGTGCTCGTCGTGGTGCTGATCGTGCTGGCTTATGTGGCACTGCGGGGTGGCAGCAACCAGTCCCAGGCTGGGCGTAATGCGTCCCGTCCATCCTCCCCCGCCGTCGGCAAGTCATCGGCGGCCACCGCCGCTCCGCAGACGCTGGGGCCCTGGAAGCACATCGTGAGCCGTGCCGTTGACCCGCAGCCGCTGAGTGTCGCCGAGCTGTACCCAATGAAGCTCTCGGCCGGCGGCGTCGCGGCCAACCAGACGAACAACGACCTCGGAACCAACTGCGTCCACGACGTGATCGGCAGCGCCCTGCGTGCTGCACTGCACTCAGCCGGCTGCACGCAGGTGGTACGGGCGAGCTACCTGTCCACTGACGGGAAGCTGATGGCTACCATTGGCGTGGCGAACCTCGTGGACGTCACCGCTGCGAAACGGGTGGGCAGGGCGTCCGGGTCGTCTGAGTTCATCAAGCAACTCCCCGGCGACCACGGCCCGACCCGAAAGCTCGGCAAGGGCACAGGGCTGGAGGAGGCCGATGTCATGGGCCACTACCTGATCCTGACCTGGGTCGAGTTCGCCAACCTGCACCAGCCGTCAAGCCACCACCAGGTCGCGGAGCTCAAGGCCTTCTCCACCGGCCTGATCACGGGCACCGCCAATGTGAGCCTGGCGAGCCGCATGGCGACCGGCAAGCCCGCGACCCCCTGATGCCAGGGTTCCCTGACGCCACAATCCCTGCCGCCTACAGCGCGTCCCTGAGCTGACGGGTCTGTGCCGCACGGGCCGCCAGGAGCCCGTCGGGCGGGTAGCCGACCGCCACCAGGCAGAGCCCGTGTGGGGCCACTACGGTCACCGCGGGGTCGCGAACCCGCGCGGCGAGCACCTGCGCCGGCCAGGACAGGGGTTTGGTCCCATCGCCGACCCGCAGCATGGCCCCGACCATGGCACGGACCATGTTGTGGCAGAACCCATCCGCTTCGACTGTCGCAACGGCCACGGTCGGCTCCGGGCGTGCCCAGTCAAGACGCAGCACCCTGCGCACCGTACTGGCCCCCTCACGACGGCGGCAGAACGCGGCATAGTCGGCCTCGCCGACGAGCCCCTGTGCGGCCTCGTTCATGGCAGTGAGGTCGAGCGGGTGGGGGTGCCACAGAGTGGTGTGGCGGCCCAGTGGGTCCGCCTGTGCCGGATCGTCGCAGACCCGGTACTCATACCGCCGCCACAGGGCGGAGAACCGCGCATCGAACCCAGCGGGTGCGGCAGCGACTTGGTGGACCCGGACATCGGCCGGCAGCGCCCGGGTGAGCCGACGCTGCAACGTCCCGGCAGCCGCGGCCCAGCAGTCCGTCGGGAGGTCACAGTGAGCGACCTGGCCGAGAGCGTGCACTCCCGCGTCGGTGCGCCCAGCCACGGTCAGCGACAGCAGGCCTGGCAGGCGCAGGACCATGCCCAGCGTGTCTTCCAGCACCTGCTGGACGGTACGGCGGCCCGGCTGGCGCGCCCACCCGGAGAATCCCGCACCGTCGTAGGCAAGGCCCAGCAGAACCCGGGTCGTTGCCGGGCTGCCCGTTGCGTCAGCGGACAGCCCGGCACTCTCCCCAGTCAGGGCACCCCCTAAGCGGTGTCCCCAGCGTCCTCGGCCTGCGCCGCGGCATCCCCGGTCTCGGCTTCAGCTCCGACAAGCTCGGCATCCTCAGCCTCGACGTCCTCAGCCGCGGCCTCGGCCGTAGCCTGGGCAGCGGCCGGCACTGCTGCTGGCTGTGCACGGCGCGGCCGACGGCGGCGCTGCTGCGTCGGGGCAGTCTCGGCAGGCATCAGTTCCACGACCGCGAGCGGCGCGTTGTCGCCTTTGCGGGGCCCGACCTTGGTGATCCGGGTGTAGCCCCCGTCACGGGTGGCGTAACGCGGCCCGATCTCGGTGAACAGGGTGTGGACCACGCCCTTGTCGGTGACCACGGTGAGCACCTCGCGCCGGGCATGCAGGTCACCACGCTTGGCGAAGGTGATCAGGTGCTCGGCCAACGGGCGCAGCCGACGGGCCTTGGCCTCGGTCGTGGTGATCTTGCCATGCTCGAACAGGGCGGTCGCCAGGTTCGCCAGGATGTGCCGCTGGTGGGCGGGGCTGCCACCCAGCCGCCGGCCCCTCGTGGGGGTGGGCATGGAAACGTTCTCCTCTGTTCGGTGGCCTTGGCGTTCGGTCAGTACTGCTCGGTCTCGACGTAGCTCTCGTCGTCGTCCGCGCTGTAGCTGTCCACGGCACTGCCGGGGTCGAAGCCGGGCGGGGAGTCCTTGAGCGTCAGGCCCATGTCGGCCAGCTTCTGCTTGACTTCCTCGATCGACTTCGCACCGAAGTTGCGGATGTCGAGCAGGTCCTGCTCGCTGCGGGCAACGAGCTCGCCAACCGTGTGGATGCCTTCGCGCTTGAGGCAGTTGTAGGAACGGACGGTGAGGTTGAGCTCTTCGATGGGCAGTGCCAGGTCCGCCGCGAGCGCGGCATCTGTCGGCGAGGGGCCGATGTCGATGCCCTCGGCGTCGAGGTTCAGTTCCCTCGCCAGGCCGAACAGCTCGACGAGCGTCTTGCCGGCGCTGGCCACTGCGTCGCGTGGCCGGATGGAAGGCTTGGTCTCCACATCCAGGATGAGCCGGTCGAAGTCGGTCCGCTGCTCCACACGGGTCGCCTCGACCTTGAAGCTGACGCGGAGCACGGGCGAGTAGATCGAGTCGATGGGGATGCGGCCGATCTCCTGGCCTGGCTGCTTGTTCTGCGCCGCCGACACGTAGCCACGGCCACGTTCGACGGTGAGTTCCATCTCCAGCTTGCCCTTGCCGTTCAGGGTCGCGATGTGCAGGCCGGGGTTGTGCACCTCGACACCTGCCGGAGGAGCGATGTCGGCGGCGGTCACCTCGCCGGGCCCCTGCTTGCGCAGGTACATGACGACCGGCTCATCCTGCTCGGAGGAGACAACGAGCTCCTTGAGGTTGAGGATGATGTCGGTGACGTCCTCGGTGACCCCGGCCACGGTCGAGAACTCGTGCAGGACCCCTTCGATCCTGATGCTGGTCACTGCCGCACCTGGGATCGAGGAGAGCAGGGTCCGGCGCAGCGAACTCCCGATCGTGTACCCGAACCCTGGCTCCAGCGGCTCGATGACGAACTTCGACCGTGCGCCGTCGACCGTCTCTTCGACGAGAGTGGGACGCTGGGCGATCAGCATGGCTACCCCTTCCCGCGGCGCCCGCTATATGACAGCCGCGACTTATGGTGACGGCAGGTGCCGCCGCTACGGACCGCCACGCCACGGCGGCCCGCCAAACCCCAAACAGCCCTTACGTCGTGCTTACTTCGAGTAGAGCTCGACGATCAGCTGCTCTTGCACTTGTGTGTCGATCTGCGCCCGGACCGGCAGCGTGTGCACGAGGACACGCATCTTGTCCGGGATGACCTCGAGCCAGGCGGGCACCTGCCGCTGGCCGGTCTCGGCGCGGGCGACCACGAACGGCGTCATCTCAAATGACTTGGGCCGCACCTCGATGATGTCGGTCTCGCTGACGCGGTAGGAAGGGATGTCCACCTTCTTCCCGTTGACCAGGAAGTGGCCGTGCATGACGGCCTGGCGTGCCATGTCCCTGCTCTTGGCGAACCCGGCGCGGTAGACCACGTTGTCGAGACGGCTCTCCAGGATCTGGAGGAGGTTCTCGCCGGTCTTCCCGCGCTTGCGCGTCGCTTCCTCGTAGTAGCCGTGGAACTGCCGCTCCAGGATGCCGTAGATCCGGCGTGCCTTCTGCTTCTCCCGGATCTGGAGCAGGTACTCGCTCTCCTTCGGCCGGTTGCGCCCATGCTCACCGGGCGGGTAGGGGCGCACCTCAATCGGGCACTTGGGCGAGTCACACTTGGAACCCTTGAGGAAGAGCTTCATCTTCTCGCGGCGGCAGAGCTTGCAGTCCGCACCCGTGTATCGAGCCATCTGTCGCTTCTCCTCAGACCCGGCGCCGCTTCGGCGGCCGGCAGCCATTGTGCGGGACAGGGGTGACGTCCTGGATGGACCCGACCTCCAGGCCGGTTGCCTGGATAGAGCGGATCGCGGTCTCCCGTCCTGAACCCGGGCCCTTCACGAACACGTCCACCTTGCGCATGCCATGCTCCATCGCCCGGCGTGCGGCTGCCTCGGCGGCCATCTGGGCGGCATACGGCGTGGACTTCCGTGACCCCTTGAATCCCACCTGGCCGGACGAAGCCCAGGAAATGACATTCCCGACCGGGTCGGTGATCGAGACTATGGTGTTGTTGAACGTGCTCCTGATGTGGGCATGCCCATGGGCGACGTTCTTGCGTTCCTTTCGGCGCACCTTCTTGGTGCCCGTGCGGCTCTTAGGCGGCATCTGCTTCCTGTTCCGAGGTCGTCGGTCCGCGGTGGGACTACTTCTTGCCGGCCTTCTTCTTGCCGGCCACGGTCTTCTTCCTGCCCTTGCGGGTACGTGCGTTGGTCTGCGTCCGCTGACCATGGACGGGCAGGCCGCGACGGTGCCGGATGCCCTGGTAGCAACCGATCTCGATCTTGCGCCTGATGTCCGCCTGGACTTCCCGGCGCAGGTCACCTTCGACCTTGTACGTGGCGTCGATCCAGTCACGCAGCTTCATCAGGTCGTCGTCACTCAGGTCATGGACCCGGACGTCCCCGCTGACCCCGGTGGCCTTCAGCGTCTCGAGCGCCCGGGTGCGGCCAATCCCGTAGATGTAGGTAAGAGCGACCTCAAGGCGCTTCTCGCGCGGGAGGTCGACGCCAACCAGACGTGCCATACGGGCAGTACTCCTTCGTATGCACCGGAGGTCTCGCACACCGCGCCCCGCCCCTGCCCGGACGGGCCCCGGCCTCCGTCCGGGGGGAACCGCACCCAGGTCACACCCGGGTGCGGGCTGCGGTACGCCTTGACGCCGTCAGCCTTGGCGCTGCTTGTGCCGCGGGTCGGTGCAGATCACCATCACGCGGCCATGGCGCCGGATGATCCGGCATTTGCTGCAGATCTTCTTGACGCTCGGCTTGACCTTCACCTTGGTCTCCTCCGGACGCTCTCACTTGTACCGGTAGACGATGCGTCCACGGCTCAGGTCGTACGGGCTCAGTTCCACGACGACACGGTCGTCGGGGAGGATACGGATGTAGTGCATCCGCATCTTTCCGCTGATGTGGGCCAGCACCTTGTGCCCGTTGTCTAGCTCCACTCGGAAGAAGGCATTGGGTAGCGACTCTACGATCTTGCCTTCGATCTCGATGGCGCCGTCTTTCTTGGGCATGTCCTCTTTCACAGGGTTGTGGGATGCGGGCGGCCCGACGCACAGCGATCGGCCGCGCTAGCCATAGGTCGATTGCGCAGCCGGTGCTCTGGGCTGTTGTCAAGTGTACAACAGTTGGCATGATACGACGGACCGCGCTGCCGTCAAGGCAGCTATGAGTGCAACAACGGGATTCGTCGTTACCTTCCCGTTCTGCCGGAGGTTCTCAGGAGCTCGGCCAGGGCAGGCCGGGACGGGGGCGCCGCGGACGGCGCAGGGCCGCGTCCGGCAGGTCATACAGGTCGATCGCGGGCAGATCCGCCAGCAACTCGTCGAGTTCGCCTACCGTCTTGGCGGAAAACGCCCGGTCCAGGCGCTCACAGAACTCCTCCTGGGTCAGCCGGCCAACGGCGTGGTGCTCACGGAGCAGTGCAGCAGTACGATCACGGTCGGCGTCGGAAGCGCGGACCCGGGGATTGCTGGACAATCAAACCCCCTCTCCGACCCACTTCCACGGTACTCGTGGGAGCTCAACGCATGAAGCGCCGCAAAGCACTCAGGGCACGCTCGGTGATCTCGTCCACCGGCCCGGTGGCGTCCAGGCCCAGGAGAATGCCCTCGTCGGCGTAGAACGACACCAGGGGTGAGGTCTGCTGCTGGTAGACCTCCAGGCGGTGCCTGATCGTGGCCTCGCGGTCGTCATCACGCTGGAACAGTTCGCCATTGCAGTCGTCACAGGTGTCCGGGTGCACCGGGGGGTCGAAGTGGACGTGCCAGACCCGGCCGCACCGGCGGCAGGTCCGGCGGCCGGACAGGCGCCTGACCACCTCGTCGTCGTCCACGACTAGTTCGAGCACCACATCCAGCTTGGTCTGCCAGGAGGCCAGCATCTTCTTGAGAGTCTCGGCCTGGGGCACGTTGCGCGGGAAGCCGTCGAGGAGGAAACCCGCCTGCGTGTCGTCATCCGACAGGCGGTCGCTGACCATGGCGATGGTGATCTCGTCCGGGACCAAGTCGCCCTTGGCCATGTACGACTGCGCGCGTCGGCCCAGCGCCGTGCCGTGACTGACATTGTCCCGGAAGATGTCACCTGTCGAGATCTTCGGGACCGACAGGTGCGAAGCGAGGAATTGGGCCTGTGTCCCCTTGCCCGCACCAGGGGGGCCCACGAGGACGACACGCACTACCGCAAGAAACCCTCGTAGTTGCGCTGCTGGAGCTGGCTCTCGATCTGCTTCACCGTGTCCAGCCCCACCCCCACGGCGATCAGGATGCTCGTCCCGCCGAACGGGAAGTTCTGGCTGGCGCCGACGAGCGCCAAGGCGATCATCGGGATGAGCGCGATGACCCCCAGATACACCGAGCCGGGTGCAGTCAGCCGGGTGAGGACGTAGTTGAGGTGTTCGGCGGTGGGACGGCCGGGCCTGATGCCGGGGACAAACCCCCCGTACTTCTTCATGTTGTCAGCGACCTCGGTCGGGTTGAACGTGATCGCCACGTAGAAGTAGGTGAAAAAGAGGATGAGCAGGAAGAACGACGTCATGTACCAGGCCGAGTCGCCTCTGACCATGTTGGCGTCGATCCAGCTCACCCACTTCTGTGGGTGGTTGGGGTTGCCGAAGAGCGATGCTGCCAGTTGCGGGATGTAGAGCAGGGAGGACGCGAAGATGACCGGGATGACGCCGGCCTGGTTCACCTTCAGCGGGATGTAGGTGGAGGTACCGCCGTACATCTTGCGGCCTACCATGCGCTTGGCGTACTGCACGGGGATGCGGCGCTGTGCCTGTTCCATGAAGACCACGAAGGCGACGATCGCGATCCCCACCGCGATCACGACGCCGAACACGAACGCGTGGCGGGTCCTGAGGATGGTCAGCATCTCACCAGGGATGACGGCGATGACCTGGGTGAAGATCAGGATGGACATGCCGTTGCCGACGCCCCGGTCGGTGATCAGCTCACCGAGCCACATGATGACCGCGGTACCCGCGGTCATGCAGATCACCATGGTGGTGATCGTGAAGATCGAGGGGTGCGGGATCAGCGATGCCGGGCACTGGACGCCCTGGAAGAGCTTGCCCGACCTGGCCAGCGCCACGATCCCGGTGGACTGGAGGATGCCCAGGCCAACGGTGAGGTACCGGGTGTACTGGGTGATCTTGGCCTGGCCAGCCTGCCCCTCCTGCCGCAGCGCTTCCAGCCGTGGGATGACCACGGCGAGCAACTGCAGGATGATACTGGCCGTGATGTAGGGCATGATCCCCAGTGCGAACACGGACAGCTTGAGCAGTGCCCCGCCGCTGAACAGGTTGACCAGCTGGTAGACGCTCGCGCCCTTGGTGGCGACGAGCCCGACGCACGTGTGGACTGCCTTCTCCGAGATCCCGGGGGTGGGCAGGGCCGCACCCAGCCGGAACACGGCCAGGATGAAGACTGTGAAGAGCAGCTTCCGGCGCAGGTCTGGAGTCCGGAAGGCCCGGAGGAACCCGGTCAGCATGCGCCGTCCTCGCCTCGCTTGTTATGGGGCTTCTGCATGGCACTCTCCTGGCCAACGGTTATGGGGCGACCATTTGTCGTGTCATGCGCTCGCTGCACTGTAACAGGCTGCAGACACTGCTGGTACCCACCGAGGTTACCCGGGAGCACCAGGCAAGCCACCCCTGGGCACCGGCCCGGCCACCGGAGCGGTTGCCCGGCGGCCGTCCGTGTGACTCCTACAGTGTGGTGGTGCTCCCACCGGCTGCGGTGATCTTGTCCCGGGCAGTGGCGGAGAAGGCGTGCGCGCTCACGGTCAGCGCCACACCGAGGTCGCCGTTGCCCAGCACCTTCACGAGCTGGCCCGGGCGGACCGCCCCTGCGGCGGCCAGGGTGTCCGGGGTGACCTCACCGCCGTCCGGGAAGAGCTCGGCGAGCCTGCCCGTGTTCACGACCTGGTAGGTGGTCTTGAACTTGGCGTTGGAGAACCCCTTGAGCTGCGGCACGCGGCGGTGCAGGGGCATCTGGCCGCCTTCGAAGGCTGCCGGGATCTGGCGGCGTGCCTTGCTGCCCTTGGTACCCCGGCCCGCGGTCTTGCCCTTGGACGCCTCACCGCGCCCGACCCGGGTCCGCGCAGTGTGCGCGCCCGGGGCCGGCCGCAGGTGGTGCACCTTGATGCCGACACGGCCGCCGCGGCTGCCCCCGCTGTCGGGGCTTTCGTCGGTCCCTGCCACTTCTCAGTCCACCTCTTCCACGGTGACCAGATGGCGCACCGCCTGGATCATGCCCCGAAACTCGGGCCTGTCCTGCTTGACGACGACGTCGCCCACGTGCTTGAGGCCCAGCGAGCGCAGTGATGCGCGCTGCTGCTGCGTGGCCCCGATCCGCGAGCCCGTTTGAATGACCTTGAGCTGGCTCATCGTTCCTCCGCTCAGCTCGTGCCTGCGGCGGCGCTGGCCGCCGCCGCGCGGGCGCGCAGCATGGCAGCGGGCGCCACGTCCTCGATCGGCAGCCCACGGCGAGCGGCGATCTCCTCCGGGCGGGACAGGCTCTTCAGCGCGGTCACGGTGGCGTGGACCACGTTGATCGGGTTCGACGACCCCAGTGACCTCGACAGCACGTCGTGCACGCCCGCGCACTCGAGCACGGCACGCACCGGACCGCCAGCGATCACGCCGGTACCGGGGCTGGCTGGCTTGAGCAGCACGACCCCGGCCGCCGCTTCACCCTGGACGGTGTGCGGGATGGTGCCACCGATGCGTGGCACGCGGAAGAAGTGCTTCTTGGCGGCCTCGACGCCCTTGGCGATAGCGGCGGGCACCTCTTTGGCCTTGCCGTAGCCGACGCCGACCATGCCGTTCCCGTCGCCGACGACGACGAGCGCGGTAAAGCTGAACCGCCGACCACCCTGGACGACCTTGGCGACTCGGTTGATGGTCACCACGCGCTCTAGGTATGCGGTGCCCTTCTCGGCCCCGCCGCGGCGGTCGTCACGGCGCTCGCGCCGCTCACCACCGCCGCCGCCGGCCCCGCTGCCGCGCCGTGGAGCTCCTGCCATCAGACTGTCCTTCTCTCTGCTTTGCCGTCCCGGGCACTCACAGCGCCAGTCCCCCGTCCCGCGCGCCGTCTGCCAGCGCGGCGATACGGCCGTGGTAGGCGTAGCCGCCCCGGTCGAAGACTGCCGCGCTGACACCGCTCTCCAGGGCGCGGCGGGCCAGCAGCTCACCGACCTGGCGCGCCTTGGCCTTCTTGTCGCCCTCACCAGCGCGGATCCCGGAGTCCAGGGTAGACGCTGCCGCGAGCGTGCGGCCCGCGCCGTCGTCGATGAGCTGGGCTGAGATGTGCCGGGCCGAGCGCGAGACGCTCAGCCGGGGACGCTGCGCCGTGCCCACGATCTTCTTGCGGACCCGCCGGTGCCTGCGGGCCCGCGACGCAGCGCGGGTGGCCGAGCTGCTGCGGACCTTGACCGCTGTGCCAGCCATGACTTACTTTCCAGCCTTTCCGACCTTGCGGCGAATCTGTTCACCGGCGTACCGCACGCCTTTGCCCTTGTACGGGTCGGGCTTGCGGAGCTTACGGATGTTGGCCGCGACCTCACCCACCTGCTGCTTGTCGATCCCCTCGACAACGAGCCTGGTGGGCGTCTCGACCCGCAGGGTGATCCCCTCTGGGGGGTTGACCGGCACAGGGTGGCTGAAGCCGAGCGAGAACTCCACGCCACTGCCCTTGGCCTGCACCCGGTAGCCGACCCCGACGATCTCCAGGGTCTTGCGGTAGCCCTCGGTGACACCGGTGACCATGTTGGCGACCAAGCTGCGTGACAGGCCGTGCAGGGCACGCACCCGCCCGTCGTCGCTGGGCCGCGTGACCCTGATAACGCCGTCTTCCTGGGTCACCTCGATCGGCTCCGCGACCTGAAGCGACAACGTGCCCTTGGGCCCGGCCACCGTCACTTCGCGGCCGGCCACGGTGACGTTGACACCGGCCGGGATGACCACGGGCAGCCGCCCGATCCGTGACATCGCAGCCCCCTCACCAGACGTAGGCGAGGACTTCCCCGCCTACGCCACGCTTGTTGGCCTGCCGGTCGGTCAACAGCCCACCCGAGGTGGAGATGATGGCTATCCCCAGGCCACCGAGAACCCGCGGCAGGTTGTCCTTTTTCGCATAGACCCGCAGCCCGGGCTTGGACACGCGCTTGAGGCCCGCGATCGACCGCTCGCGGGTGGGGCCGTACTTGAGCGCGATCACGAGGTTCTTGCCAACCTCGGCGTCGGCCACGCTCCACTCGCTGATGTAGCCCTCCTGCTGGAGGATCTGCGCGATGCTGGCCTTGATCTTGGAGTACGGCATGCTCACGCTGTCGTGGTATGCCGAGTTGGCGTTACGCAGACGCGTCAGCATGTCTGCGATGGGGTCGGTCATCGTCATGGCCTAGTGGCCCTCCTCACCGGGGTTTCCGCTGGGCTCACGTGCTCAGCGGACCTGCGGCGTGGTCGGTGGGCGCCATACGCGCCCAGGTTGGTCGTGTTACCAGCTTGACTTGGTGATGCCAGGCAGTTCGCCGCGGTGGGCCATGGACCGGAAGCAGATCCGGCACAGCCCGAACCTGCGGTACACCGCGCGCGGGCGACCGCAACGGGTGCACCGGGTGTAGGCCCGCACCTCGAACTTGGGCTTCCGGTTGGCCTTGGCGACCAGAGCTTTCTTCGCCACTCCTCAGTTCTCCTTGAATGGGAACCCGAGCCGCCGCAGCAGCGAACGACCTTCGTCGTCCGTCGTGGCGGACGTGACCACGGTCACGTCCATGCCGCGCTGGCGGTCTACCTTGTCCGGGTTGATCTCATGGAACATGAGCTGCTCGCTGAGGCCGAAGGTGTAGTTCCCCCGGCCGTCGAACTGCCGGTCGGACAGCCCCCGGAAGTCACGGATCCGCGGCAGCGCCAGCGTGAGCAGGCGGTCGAGGAACTCCCACATCCGGTCACCGCGCATGGTCACGTGCGCGCCGATCGGCATGCCCTCCCTGAGCTTGAACTGCGCGATGGACTTCTTCGCCCGGGCGATCGCCGGCCGCTGGCCGGTGATGACCGTGAGGTCAGCGACGGCGCCCTCGATGAGCTTGGCGTCCCGGGTGGCCTCACCCACGCCCATGTTCACAGCGATCTTGGTGATCGTGGGAATCTGCATCACGTTGGGATAGTGGAACTCCTCGCGCAATGCCGGGGCGATCTCGGCCCGGTAGCGCTCCTTGAGGCGGGGCACCGGCTTCGCGGCTGTTGGTTCAGTGGTGGCTGTCATCAGATGTCCCTGCCTCCAGGCCGGGAGACCCTGACCTTCTTCTCGTCGTCATAGCGGAAACCGGCCCGGGTCGGCTTCTTGGTCTCCGGGTCGACCAGCGAGACGTTGCTCACGTGGATCGGCGCTTCCTGGGTCGTGATGCCGCCCTCCTTGGCACCGCGCGCACCCTGGAAGGTGACCTTCTTGTTCTTCTTGATGATGTTGACTCCGTGGACGAGCACCCGCTGCCTGTCGGGGTAGACGGCAATGACCTTGCCCTCCCGGCCACGATCCTTGCCTGCGATGACGATGACGTCATCGCCCTTCTTGACCTTCATCCTGGGTGCCTTACCGGCCGGAGCCGCCTGTGCCTTCCTTGCCATCTACAAGACCTCCGGCGCGAGCGAGATGATCCGCATGAAACGCTTCTCGCGCAGTTCGCGGCCGACTGGGCCGAAGATGCGCGTTCCCCGGGGGTCGCCGCCGTCGCGGATCAGGACTGCCGCGTTCTCGTCGAAACGGATGTAGGAGCCGTCACCCCGGCGGCGCTCCTTACGCGTGCGCACCACCACGGCCTTGACGACCTCGCCCTTCTTGACGCCCGCACCTGGCAGTGCGTCCTTGACGGTCGCCACGATCACATCGCCGATGCCCGCATATCGCCGGCCCGAGCCGCCGAGCACACGGATGCACAAGATCTCCTTGGCTCCGGTGTTGTCAGCGACCTTGAGCCGCGACTCCTGCTGGATCACGTCAACTCCTGCTTCTGCGACGCCGGCCTCGCTGCTGAGACAGGCGGTCCTGCTGGTTGCCTCGGGGGATCCCTGTGCCTACTTGGCCTTCTCCAAGATCTCGGCCACACGCCAGCGTTTGGATGCGGACAGGGGGCGGGTCTCCATCAGCCGCACCCGGTCACCCACGCCACACGCGTTCTCCTGGTCATGCGCCTTGTACTTCTTGGTCCGGCGGATGACCTTGCCGTACTTGGGGTGCTTGACGTGGTCTTCGACTTCGACCACGACGGTCTTGTCCATCTTGTCGGACACGACATAGCCCTCGCGGACCTTCCGGTAACCGCGGCTGGGCGCACTTTCTGTCACGTCATTCACTCCGCTGCCGCCTCCTGATCCGCGGTCTCATCCTGCGCCACGGCCTGCTCACCGACGGCGGCCTCGTCCTGTGCCATCTCTTCGTCAAAGTCCTCGTCGGCGATGGTCACGATGCCGAGCTCACGCTCGCGCTGCACCGTGTAGATGCGGGCGATCTCCTTGCGCACCGCCCGCAGCCGACCGTGGCTCTCGAGCTGACCGGTGGCGGCCTGGAAGCGCAGGTTGAACAGCTCGGTCTTGGCCTCGAGCAGCTTGGCGTCGAGCTCTTCCTCGGTCGCGACCCGCAGCTCTGATGCCTGCAGTCCCGTTGCCATCAGGCCTCACCAACCTCACGCTTGACGAACCTGCACTTCATTGGCAACTTGTGCATGGCTCGGCGCAGTGCTTCCCTGGCCACGGGCTCGCTGACCCCGGAGAGCTCGAACATCACCCTGCCTGGCTTGACGTTGGCGACCCACCACTCCGGGGATCCCTTGCCCGAGCCCATCCTGGTCTCGGCAGGTTTCTTCGTAAGGGGCCGGTCCGGGTAGATGTTGATCCACACCTTCCCGCCACGCCGGATGTGCCTGGTCATGGCGATACGGGCGGCCTCGATCTGCCGGTTGGTCACATACGAGTGCTCCATCGCCTGGATGCCGAACTCGCCGAACACCACCCGGGTGCCACCGCTCGCGGCACCGTGGCGGTCCGGCCGGTGCTGCTTGCGGTGCGCGGTCCTGCGTGGGATGAGCATTCCTCAGCCCTCCTCGGCCACAGCCGGGGCCGTCTCGGGCTGGGCAGCCACACGCCCCGACTCCTCAGCGCCGCCGGGCCCACCAGGCCCGCCGTCGCGCCTGCGCCGGGTCGGCGGGCGGTCGCCGCGGTCCCGCTCGCGCTCCCGGTCACGTCGTGCCCCGGCCCGCAGGGCGGCCTGGAAGGCGTCGCGCTCGGCCCGGTTGGACGGGACGTCGCGGCGGTAGATCCAGACCTTCACCCCGATCCGGCCAAAGGTAGTGCGTGCCTCATAGAAGCCGTAGTCGATGTCGGCGCGCAGCGTGTGCAGAGGAACCCGGCCCTCCCGGTAGAACTCCGACCGGGACATCTCAGCACCACCGAGCCGGCCCGAGCACTGCACCCTGATCCCCAGGGCACCGCCCTTCATTGCCGACTGCATGGCCTTGCGCATGGCCCGCCGGAACGAGACCCGGCTGGAGAGCTGCTCGGCCACACCCTGGGCGACGAGCTGGGCGTCGATCTCGGGGTTCTTGACTTCCAGGATGTTGAGCTGGATCTGCTTGGCAGTCAGCTTCTCCAGGTCGGCGCGGATCCGGTCCGCCTCGGCCCCTCGGCGGCCGATCACGATGCCGGGCCGCGCGGTGTGGATGTCGACGCGCACCCGGTCCCGGGTCCGCTCGATCTCAACCTTGGAGATACCTGCCCGCTCCATGCCCCGCTGGAGCATGCGCCGGATCGCCACGTCTTCGGCGACGTAGTCCTTGTACAACTTGTCGGCATACCAACGGCTCTTGAAGTCGGTGGTGATGCCCAGCCGGAACCCGTGCGGGTTCACTTTCTGTCCCACTAGCGGGCCCTCCCCTTGGGGCGCGAGTCAGATTCGTCCGAGACGATGACAGTGATGTGGCTGGTCCGCTTGAGGATGCGGTAGCCGCGGCCCTGCGCGCGGGGCCGGAAGCGCTTGAGGGTCGGGCCCTCGTCTACCCAGGCCCGGCTGACAACCAGGTCATCGGCACCTGACTGCGCGACCTGCCCATGGTTGGCGATCGCGCTCGCCAGCACCTTGCCCACCGGGGCGCTTGCCGACTGCGGCGCGAAGGCGAGCACCGCCTGCGCCTCCTCGGCGGGCAGGCCACGGATCATGTCCAGGACCCGGCGGGCCTTGCGCGGCGTCACGCGGACGTAGCGCGCCATCGCCCTAGCCTCCATCGAGCTCTCCGTCTCTCTGCTAGTCCTGCTCGCCTCTCCGGGAGGGGCTCACAGGAAGCTCTGCCGCTAGCGCCTGCTGCGGCGGTCGTCCTTGACATGACTGCGGAATGTGCGGGTGGGAGCGAACTCACCCAGCTTGTGGCCGACCATGGCCTCGGTGACGAACACCGGGACGTGCTTGCGGCCATCGTGGACAGCGATCGTGTGGCCCAGCATCGCGGGAACGATCATGGAGCGGCGCGACCATGTCTTGATGACATTGCGCGTCCCCTTCTCGTTCTGGACGTCCACCTTCTTGATGAGGTGGTCGTCCACGAAGGGCCCCTTCTTCAGGCTACGAGGCATCGGTTAGTACCCCTTACCGCTTCTTCTTGCTGCGCCTGCGGACGATCAGGCGGTCGCTTGGTTTGTGTGCAGGGCGGGTGCGGCCCTCCGGCTTGCCCCAGGGGCTGACCGGGTGGCGTCCGCCGGAGCTCTTGCCCTCACCGCCGCCGAGCGGGTGGTCAACCGGGTTCATGGCCACACCGCGCACGGACGGCCGCTTGCCCTTCCACCGGTTGCGGCCGGCCTTGCCCAGCTTGATGTTGGCCTGCTCGGCATTGCCAACCTCGCCGACCGTGGCCCGGCACCGCACATCGACGCGCCGGATCTCGCCCGAGGGCATGCGCAGCTGCGCGTACCCGGCCTCCTTGGCCAGCAACTGGACGCTGCTGCCAGCCGACCGGGCGATCTTCGCGCCGCCGCCGGGCCGCAGTTCGATCGCGTGCACCAGGGTGCCCGTGGGGATGTTGCGCAGCGGCAGGCAGTTGCCCGGGCGGATGTCAGCCCCTGCCCCGCTCTCCACCGTGTCCCCCTGGGACAGGCCCTGGGGGGACAGGATGTAGCGCTTCTCACCGTCGGCGTAGTGCAGCAGCGCGATCCGGGCGGTGCGGTTCGGGTCGTACTCCAGGTGCGCCACTTTGGCGGGCACGCCGTCTTTGTCCGCGCGGCGGAAGTCGATCAGCCGGTAGGCACGCTTGTGCCCACCGCCCTGGTGCCGTGCGGTGACCCGGCCGTGCACGTTCCTGCCGCCGCGCGAGTGCAGCGGACGGACCAGTGACTTCTCGGGTTCGCCGCGGGTGATCTCGGCGAAGTCCGCGCCGCTGGCCCCCCGCCTGCCCGGCGTGGTCGGCTTGTACTTGCGGATGCCCATTGTGGTGACCAAACTCCCTGTGCTCTGCTCCGCCTAGCTGACGCTGCCGAAGACGTCGATCCGGTCCCCTTCGGCCAGGCTGACAATGGCCCGCTTGGTGTCGGGCCGCTTGCCCCAGCCGAACCGGGTGCGACGTCGTTTGCCGGGCCGGTTGAGCGTGTTGACACTCACGACCCGGACCCCGAAGACCGACTCGACCGCCTGCCTGATCTGGGTCTTGTTGGCGCCCGGCGCGACGATGAACGTGTAGGCGCCCTCATCGGCCAGCCGGTAGCTCTTCTCGGAGATCACCGGCCGGATCAGGACGTCCCGCGGGCTGGATAGCTTGTTCACTGCTGCTCCTGTCCACCTGACGTACGGGCGGTGAACTCGTCCAGCGCCGCACGCGAGAACACGACATGGTCGCTTACCAGCACGTCGTAGGTGTTGAGCTGACCGCTAGTGAGCACGCGGACCTGAGGGACGTTGCGCAGGCTCCTGCGGGCCAGTTCGTCACTGGCCTCGATGACCACGAGCACCGGCCTGCTCAGCCGCGCAGCCTCGTCACCCACCGCGCGGCGCACCACAGCGAACGCATCCCGCGTGCTCGGCGCGTCCCCACCGACAAACGCGGTCACCACGTGGATGCACCCGTGGCTGGCCCGGTCGGACAGTGCCCCGCTCAGCGCGGCCGCCTTCATCTTCTTGGGCGTGCGCTGGCGGTAGGAACGCGGCTGCGGGCCATGCACTATCCCACCACCGGCGTACTGAGGGGCACGCAGCGAGCCCTGCCTGGCGCGGCCGGTGCCCTTCTGCCGGTAGGGCTTCTTGCCACCGCCACGGACGTCACCGCGCGTCTTGGTCGCGTGAGTGCCCTGGCGAGCGGCCGCCTGCTGGGCGACCACCACCTGGTGCATGAGCGGGATGTTTACCTTGGACCCGAAGACCCGGGCTGGGAGCTCGACCTCTTCGGTGACCTCACCCGACGGGTCGAGGACAGTCACGACGGTACTCACCGGGCCTCCTTCACCGCGTTCTGCTTGGCCGCGCTGCGGACCAGGACCAAGCCGCCCTTGGGGCCCGGCACGGCACCGCGGATCAGCAGCAACCCACGGTCGGCGTCCACGGCGTGGACCGTCAGCCGTGGCGCGGTGGTCCGCACATTGCCCATCCGGCCTGCCATGCGCAGGCCCTTGAACACCCGGCCGGGCGTGGCACAGCCACCGATGGACCCGGGCGAACGATGCTTGCGCTGGGTGCCGTGGGAGGCGCCGAGGCCCTTGAAGCCGTGGCGCTTCATGACACCCGCGGTGCCCTTGCCCTTGCTCCGTCCAGTCACGTCCACCAGGTCACCCGCGCCGAACGTCTCGGCCTTGACCTCCTGGCCGAGCGTGTAGTCGGCGGCGTCGTCGGTCCGGAGTTCGGTCAGATACCGCCGTGGGGTGACGCCCGCCTTGGCGAAGTGACCGGCGACGGGCTTGGTCACCCGGCGAGGGTCAACCTCGCCGTAGGCGAGCTGGACAGCGGAGTAGCCGTCAGTGCTGGGCGTGCGCACCGCAGTCACCACACAGGGGCCCGCGGCCACCACGGTGACCGGGACGATCTTGCCGTCGTCACCGAAGACCTGGGTCATGCCCAGCTTGGTGCCGAGGACTCCCTTGAGCTGCTTGGCCATGTCGGTTGGATCCCTCAGAGCTTGATCTCGATGTCGACGCCGGCCGGGAGGTCCAGGCGCATCAGCGAGTCCACGGTCTTGGGCGTGGGGTCGATGATGTCGATCAGGCGCTTGTGCGTGCGCATCTCAAAGTGCTCGCGCGAGTCCTTGTACTTGTGCGGCGACCGGATGACGCAGTACACGTTCTTTTCCGTGGGCAGCGGGACCGGCCCGGCGACCCGCGCGCCGGTGCGCTTCACGGTGTCCACGATCGTCCGCGCTGACTTGTCGATGACTTCGTGGTCATACGCCTTGAGCCGGATGCGGATCTTCTGTCCCGCCATGTGGGTACTCTCACGTCCTTTTGCTTTTGTTGTCCCGGGCACTGACGTGCCCGGGACAACACGCCCACTACTACTTGATGATCTTCGTGACCCGGCCGGCGCCGACGGTACGGCCACCTTCACGGATCGCGAAACGGAGTCCTTCTTCCATGGCGATGGGCTGGATCAGGTCCACCCGCATCTCGGTGTTGTCACCAGGCATGACCATCTCCGTGCCCTCAGGCAGGTTGACGACGCCGGTCACGTCAGTGGTGCGGAAGTAGAACTGAGGCCGGTAGTTGTTGAAGAACGGCGTGTGCCGCCCGCCCTCGTCCTTGGACAGGATGTAGACCTGCCCCTCGAACTCGGTGTGCGGCGTGTTGGTGCCGGGCTTGATCACGACCTGCCCGCGCTCCACGTCCTCGCGCTTGATACCGCGCAGCAGCAGCCCGACGTTGTCACCCGCCTGGCCGTCGTCGAGGATCTTGCGGAACATCTCGACGCCGGTGACCGTGGTGGTCTGGGCCTTGTCCTTGATGCCGATGATGTCGACCTGCTCGCCGGTGTGGATCGTGCCACGCTCGATGTGGCCCGTCACCACGGTCCCGCGGCCGGTGATCGAGAACACGTCCTCGACCGGCATCAGGAACGGCTTGTCCACCTCACGGACCGGCTGGGGAATGGCCTCATCGCAGGCGTTGAGCAGCTCCATGAGCTTCTCGCTCCACTCGGGGTCGCCCTCGAGTGCCTTGAGCGCGGAAACCCGCACCACCGGGACGTCGTCGCCGGGGAACTCATAGGTCGAGAGCAGCTCCCTGACCTCCAGCTCGACCAGTTCGAGGATCTCCTCGTCGTCGACCATGTCGGCCTTGTTGAGCGCCACGACGATATAGGGGACACCGACCTGGCGGGCGAGCAGCACGTGCTCGCGCGTCTGCGGCATCGGACCGTCCGTTGCCGCGACGACCAGGATGGCCCCGTCCATCTGTGCCGCGCCGGTGATCATGTTCTTGATGTAGTCCGCGTGGCCGGGGCAGTCCACATGGGCGTAGTGGCGCGCCTCGGTCTGGTACTCCACATGGGCGATCGAGATAGTGATCCCGCGTTCCTTCTCTTCCTTCGCGTTGTCGATCTGGTCGAACGCGTAGAAGGGGTTGACGTCGGGGTACTTGTCATGCAGCACCTTGGTGATCGCCGCGGTCAGCGTGGTCTTGCCGTGGTCGATGTGCCCGATGGTGCCGATGTTCACGTGCGGCTTGGTCCGCTGGAACTTGGCCTTGGCCACTTGAATCTCCTCGTTGCGATCTCCCCCCGAAGGGGGCCAGATGCCCCCGCGGGGCCCTTTCGTGTCGTTTGGCTGGTGCTACTCGCCTCGGGCCTTAGCGATGATCTCCTTGGCGATACTCGGCGGCACTTCGGCGTAGGAGTCGAACTGCATGGTGTAGTCCGCGCGGCCCTGGGTCCGGCTGCGCAGGTCGCCCACGTAGCCGAACATCTCCGACAGCGGCACGTGCGCCTTGACGACCCGTGTGCCCGAGCGCTCCTCCATCGCCTGGATCTGACCCCGCCGACTGTTCAGGTCGCCGATGACCTCACCCATGTAGTCATCGGGCGTCCTGACCTCGACCGCCATCACCGGCTCCAAGAGGACCGGGTCAGCCTGGGCCGCCGCCTTCTTGAAGGCCATGGACCCCGCGATCTTGAAGGCAAGCTCGGAGGAGTCCACCTCATGGTAGGCACCGTCGATCAGGGTGACCCGCACGTCCACCATCGGGTAGCCGGCCAGCACACCGAACTCCGCCGCCTCCTGGCAGCCAGTGTCCACGGACGGGATGTACTCACGCGGGATGCGGCCGCCGGTGATCTTGTTCTCGAACTCGTAGCCACCGCCGTCGCCACCGGTCGGCTCCAGGTTGATGATCACCCGGCCGTACTGGCCCGCGCCGCCGGTCTGCTTCTTGTGGGTGTACTCGACCTTCTCCGCCTTGCGGCGGACGGTCTCGCGGTAGGCTACCTGCGGCCGGCCGACGTTCGCCTCCACGCGGAACTCGCGCTTCATGCGCTCGACCAGCACCTCCAGGTGGAGTTCACCCATTCCGGCGATGATCGTCTGGCCGGTCTCTTCGTCGGTGCGGACCTGGAAGGTCGGGTCTTCGTCCGCGAGCCGCTGGATGGCAGTGCCCAGCCGGTCCTGGTCGGCCTTGGTCCTGGGCTCGATCGCCACGTGGATGACGGGTGCCGGGAACGTCATCGACTCCAGGATGACCGGGGCTGCCGGGTCGGCCAGGGTGTCGCCGGTGGAAGTGTCCTTGAGGCCCATGACCGCGACGATTTGGCCTGCGGTGGCCGTCGGCCGCTCCTCACGCTTGTTCGCGTGCATCTGGTAGACCTTGCCGATGCGCTCCTTGCGGTCCTTGGTGGAGTTCAGCACCTGGGTGCCGGCTTGCAAGGTGCCGGAGTACACGCGGATGTAGGTCAGCTTGCCGAGGTGCTGGTCCGCCATGATCTTGAAGGCGAGAGCAGCGAAGGGCTCAGCCGCATCAGCGTGGCGCTCGACCACCTTCTCCTCGTCGCCGGGCAGGTGGCCCTGGATCCCCGGGATGTCCACCGGGCTCGGCAGGTAGTCGACGATCGCGTCCAGCATCGGCTGCACGCCCTTGTTCTTGAACGCGCTACCGCACAGGACGGGCGTCAGGCTGCCCGCGATGGTGGCACGCCGGATGGCGGCCATGAGCTGCTCCTCGTCCGGCGCGGTGCCGTTGAGGTACAGCTCCATCATCTCCTCGTCGTTCTCGGAGACGGTCTCGATCAGCCGGTCACGCCAGTCGCGCGCAGCTTCGAGGTGGTCATCCGGGATCCCCACGACGTCGTACTTGTCGCCCTTGCCCTCGGTCTGCCAGAGCAGCCCGCGCATGCCGACCAAGTCGATGACCCCGCGGAAGTCCGCCTCCACCCCCCAGGGGAGCTGGATGACCAGGGGGTTCGCCCCGAGCCGGTCGCTGATCATGTCCACACAGCGGTGGAACTCAGCCCCGACACGGTCCATCTTGTTGACGAAGCAGATCCGGGGCACGCCGTAGCGGTCCGCCTGGCGCCACACGGTCTCCGACTGCGGCTCGACCCCGGCCACGCCGTCGAACACGGCCACAGCCCCGTCGAGCACCCGCAGCGACCGCTCCACCTCGACGGTGAAGTCGACGTGGCCAGGCGTGTCGATGATGTTGACCGTGTGGTCACGCCAGTGGGTGGTAGTAGCGGCGGAGGTGATGGTGATGCCGCGCTCCTGCTCCTGTTCCATCCAGTCCATGGTGGCGGCGCCCTCATGGACTTCCCCGATCTTGTAATTGATGCCGGTGTAGAACAGGATCCGTTCGGTGGTGGTCGTTTTGCCCGCGTCGATATGCGCCATGATCCCGATGTTGCGGACCTTGGCGAGTTCTACGGCGGCGGTCTGAGTGGCCACGTGCCTTTGTTCCTTTACTTACCAGCGGTAATGTGCGAATGCCCGGTTGGACTCGGCCATCTTGTGTGTGTCCTCGCGGCGCTTCACACTTGCGCCGAGCCCGTTGCTCGCATCCAGCAGTTCGTTCATGAGCCGCTGCGTCATCGTCTTCTCACGGCGCTGCCGCGAGTACATGACGATCCAGCGCAGCGCCAGGGTGGTGCTCCGGGAGGCACGTACCTCCACCGGCACCTGGTAGGTCGCGCCACCGACACGGCGGCTGCGCACTTCCAGTGTGGGCTTGACGTTGTCCAGTGCCCGCTTGAGCGTGACCACCGGGTCGTTGCCCGTCTTGTCCTTGCAGCCTTCGAGCGCGCCGTACACGATCCGCTCTGCCAGCGAGCGCTTGCCGCTCCGTAGCACCTTGTTGACCAGTGCGGTCACGATGGGCGAGCCGTAGACGGGGTCAGTGGAAAGCTGGCGTCTGGTCGCCGGGCCTTTGCGCGGCATGTCAGGCCTTCTCCTTCTTTGCGCCGTAACGGCTGCGTGCCTGCTTGCGGTTACGGACACCCTGAGTGTCCAGGGAGCCACGGATGATCTTGTAGCGAACCCCGGGGATGTCACGCGTCCGGCCACCGCGCACCAGCACGATCGAGTGCTCCTGCAAGTTGTGGCCGATGCCCGGGATGTAGGCGGTCACTTCGATCCCGCTCGTGAGCCGGACTCGCGCCACCTTGCGCAGCGCCGAGTTCGGCTTCTTGGGCGTGGTCGTGTAGACGCGCGTGCAGACACCGCGGCGCTGGGGGCTGCCCTTGAGCGCCGAGGTGGAAGTGCTGCTTACCTTGTCCCGGCGGCCCTTGCGGACCAACTGCTGGATCGTGGGCACCGCGTCTCCGTCTTCCTCGTCGTGCTGTTTGCGTGTGCGCGTGGCAGTGGCATGGACCTCCTGGGCGGCCCTGGCCTGGTCATTTCCTGGTCTCTCCGACCCCCGCGGTCGGGCGTGTCGCCGACCCCGTAGCAGCCCAGCCCACGCGCGGACTGGGCGTCAGAGAGGGAAGTTCCTACGTACGTGGCCTCGGTCGCATCCCTGGATTCGCCCCCCATGACTGGAGGCAGCCACGGGAGCGTGACTCGCCCACGCACGCGTGCCCGGAAGTCGGGCACGGTTTGTAAGAGTACCCAACGCAAGCCCACATGGCAAAGCGAACGGGAGAGGTCACGCGGCGGTCACGGACTCGTACCCGGATGTCCATCATGCCGCCCGTCATGCCCGCTGGCAACAGGAGCCTCCGAGCCCTTCAACGCGGTGATTGTGGCCGGGGTTGCCTGGATTGCCCAGACACCCATACCCGCCCGCGGCAGACCGCTATCCAGTGACCATCGCGGCCAGACCGATGTACCGATACGGACAACAGGGCGACCGGCACGAAGACCCACAAATGATCATGGCGACCATGATCGATGTAGCGAAACTGACAAAAGATCGACCGGCGACAAGGGTGTGCCGGAAAATAACCCGTAGTTTCCTGGGATCCGGCATTCTGGTGTGTTATGGGTGCGGTCGAGGTTACGCAGGAGATGCTGGCGGCGAAGTTCGGGTCGGTCCTCCCGCATCTGGATGAGCGGCAGCGGCGGC
>DASYYE010000402.1:0-21824 GCA_035946955.1 Streptosporangiaceae bacterium
CCCGGCCGCAAGCCCGACAGCTCCCATCACCCTCTTCGGGGATCCGTGACGAGGCGCAGTGGTGTTTCGGCCCGGCCGGGCCCAGACCCCCACGCCCAAGGGGAAGCGCCCAAAAGCTGACCGGGAGCTGAGTAGTTTGTAGCGCCCTGGTCACGATCCCTGTTTGGAGCCCATAGCCTGTTGGTGGGTCGGCCCACCGCCGCTAGACTTCGGCAGTTGGTCGGCGAAAGCGCATAAGCATAAGTGTGTGAGCGGCCCGTCGGCCTGCGGCTCGGGTTGTTGACCGAGCGCCTCACATCAACGGAAGGATGCCCGGCATGGGCGAGTTCATCCTCGCGGCCAGCAGCAGTAACTCAAGTGGGAACACTGGCTACCTGCTGCTGTTCATCATCGTCTTGTTCGCACTCATGTACTTCGTCGCGATCAGGCCGCAGCGTAATCGTCAGCGCCGCGTCATGGAAACCCAGAACGCGGTCGTCCCTGGCCAGCGGGTCCGCACCACGGCGGGCATGTACGCCACCATCACCGCGATCGACGGTGACGACGTCATCCTGGAGGTCGCACCCGGAGTGGAGGTCCGCTTCCTCCGCCGGGCGATCATGGAAGTGCTCCCCGACGACGACGGGTCGGACGTTGGCGGAGAAGCCCCGGACGAGGACGTAGCCGCTGACGACGACGCGGACTACGCCGAGGCGGACGACGAGGTGGCCGAGGACGAGGTGGCCGAGGCCGAGGACGAGCCCAAGGATGAGAAGCCCGGCCCTGCCGAGGCGGAAGCCGCCACGGGAAACCCTGAGCAGGCCGAGAGCGTTGACGTGGATGGGGAGACCCCCACTGGCAGTGCGTCCGGTGCAGTGGCAGAGGATGGAGCGGCCGGTGCGCCGGAGGCTGCGGCCAATGGCAGCGCCAAGCGGTCAGCCAGGAAGGGTCGTACCGCCAGCTGAGCATCCCGGCGGTACCCCTGCCAGCCAGCGGACACCAGGACATGCGAAACGAAGGATGGGCGAGAAGTGGCTCCCCCAAGCGGTAGTGCGTCCCCGCCAGGACGCATGCTCGCGGCACTGGCCGCAGTCATAGTCGTGCTGCTCCTGGCCATCCTGGGCGGCGACATCATCAAGCCGACGAGCTGGCACAACGACTTCAAGGTCAAGCTGGGCCTCGACCTCACCCAGGGCACCGAGGTCACCCTCGCGGCGGTCACCCCCAAGGGCAAGCCGGCCAGTCAGTCGGAGATGACCCAGGCGATCCAGATCATGCAGGACCGCGTGAACGGCGCCGGGTTCACTGAGACCCAGGTCCAGCAGCAGGGCAGCGACATCATCAACGTCTCGATCCCCGGCCAGGAGAACGAGAAGGTGGTCCAGCTTGTCAGCCAGACCGCCGAACTGGTGTTCCGCCAGGTGCTGATCCAGGAGGTCAACAACCTCCCGGCCACACCAACACCGACACCGACCCCTTCGGGGACGCCGTCGCCGAGCCCGTCCGGCACCGCGTCACCGGGGGCGTCCAGCACCCCGACACCTGCCGGCGCAACGACGCCAACGCCCACCCCCAGTTCTTCCGCGCAGGCCGCAGGCGCGCCCGGGGCTGCGACCGGCACCCACGAGATGGCGTACCGGACCAGCCGCCTGACCGCGAAAGCGGCCGAGCCCCAGGCCAGTGCGTCGGCCGGTGCCACCCCTCCGGCTGCCCCCAGTTCCGCGGCCACTCCTCCGGCCTCACCCGCGGGCACCCCACCGGCGGCTGCCTCGGCAGGCCCGGCGTGTCCCCCGGTGCCCAAGGATCTGACGCCCGCCAAGGGCACCGCGACGTGGCAGGACGCATTGGCATCGGCGCAGCTTGGTGTGCCCTCACTGGTGTGGTGCCATACGAAGGCCCTGTTCAACCACGTCAACTGCGCGGCGAAGAACTGGCCGGGCCAGGTCGGTTACACTCTGGCGGACCTCAACGGCAATGACAACAGCCAGGTCGTGTCGTGCGCCAAGAGCGGCGGCGTCTGGTACAAGTACGCCCTGGCCCCCGTCTCGGTCCACGGCGCCCAGGTCAGCGGGGCGAGCGCGACGCCAATACCCAGCAACGTCTCGCAGTGGCAGGTCCTCCTCAACTTCACCGGGTCTGGCGCGACCGCATTCGGCAATATCACCACCGCCATATTCGACAAGTACCACTGCGTGGCCAACCAGCCGTGCCCGGCCAATGGCTTGCTCGCGGCTGTGCTCGACGGCACCGTCATCAGCCCATCAGCCATCGATGCCGCGATTACCGGCGGGTCGGCGCAGATATCGCCCTTCACCCAGGCCCAGGCAGAGACGCTTCAGCAGCAGCTCTCCTACGGCAAGCTCCCGCTCACCTTCAACCAGCAGCAGGTCGTCACGGTTTCGCCGCAGCTCGGCCACGACCAGCTCAATGCCGGGCTCATCGCCGCCGGGATCGGCCTGTTCCTCGTCATCTGCTACCTGCTGTTCTACTACCGGGGCCTGGCCGTGGTGGCGGTGTCCAGCCTGGTCATCGCCGGCCTGCTGACCTACCTTGCAGTGGTCACGCTCGGGAAGTACGCGGGGTTCGCGCTGAACCTCGCGGGCGTCGCTGGTCTGATCGTGGCCATCGGTATCACCGCCGACTCGTTCGTGGTGTTCTTCGAGCGACTACGAGACGAGGTACGCGAGGGTGGGCGGTCCTTGCGGGCCGCGGTGGAACGCGGCTGGCAGCGTGCCCGGCGGACGATCCTGGTCTCCGACACCGTGTCCTTCATCGCCGCGGCACTGCTGTACTACTTCTCGATCGGTGACGTCAAAGGCTTCGCGTTCACCCTGGGGTTGATCACGATCATCGACGTCATGGTGGTGTTCACCTTCACCAAGCCGATGCTGACCCTGCTGGCCCGGACCAAGTTCTTTGGCGGCGGTCATCCGTTGTCGGGCCTGGATCCCGCCCGGCTGGGTGCCCGAGCACCCTGGCGTGGCACACCACGTCCTGTCGCAACCCGGGGGGCCCGGACGTCCACGGCCCAGGCATCCCGTCCCGGCGCGCCGAAGGAGGCATGATGTCGGCAATCGGCGGCCTGGGCGGCAGGCTGTACCGGGGTGAGGTCTCAATTGACTTCGTCGGCCGCAAGCGCCTGTGGTACTCGATCTCAGGCGTCATCCTGATCGTTGGCATCATCGCGGTTACCGTCTTCGGGCTGAACTTCAGCGTGGACTTCAAGGGCGGGGCGTCGTTCACGTTCCCGCAGGGGTCCACGTCCATCACCCAGGTTCGCAACACTGTGACCGCCGCAGGCGGCGGGACTGGCCTGATCATCCAGTCACAGCACCGGATAGGCCACCCACCCGAGTGGCGGGTCCAGACAGGCAAGCTGTCGTCGTCCGCCAAGGCCAATATCCAGAACGCCATCAGCACCAAGTTGCACGTCCCGCAGAGCGGGATCAACACCACGTTCGTTGGCCCGAGCTGGGGCAGCCAGATCTCGCAGAAGGCGACCGAGGCGCTCATCGCCTTCCTCATCGCGATCGTGATCTACCTGTCGATCGCGTTCGAGTGGAAGATGGCCGTGGCCGCGCTGATCGCCCTGATGCACGACATCATCATCACCATCGGTGCATACGCGCTGCTGCGGTTCACGGTCAGCCCCGCGACCATCATCGGCCTGCTGACCATCCTCGGTTACTCGCTGTATGACACGGTGGTGGTCTTCGACAAGGTCCGTGAGAACACGGCTGGGCTGCTTGGTTCCGCCCGCTCCACCTACAGCCAGGCAGCCAACCTGGCGCTCAACCAGACCCTGGTCCGCTCCATCAACACCTCGCTGATCGCGTTGCTGCCGGTGGCTGGCATCTTGTTCGTGGGCACCGCTGTGCTCGGCCCCGGTGAGCTGCAGGATCTGGCGCTGGTGCTGTTCGTCGGCATGCTGTCCGGCACGTACTCCTCGATCTGCATCGCCACCCCGGTGCTCGCCGACCTCAAAGAACGTGAGCCCCAGTACAAGGCCCTGGCCAAGCGGGTCGCGCTGCGTGCCTCCGGGGCCCGCAGCGCCAAGCGCGGCACTGCCAAGCCAGCGAAGACCGGCGCGGCCAGCACGGGGCGTGGTGCGGTGGCCGTTGCCCCTGCTGACAATGGTGGCTTGGCCGTGATAGACGGCGAGGACGACGTGACGTCCGGCGCAGAGGGAGCCGAGGATGCTGCCCCGTCGGCAGTGGCAGAACCGGTCGGCGCGGCCAAGCCAGCACAGCGCGCCAACACCGGCGGTGGGGCAGCCCGTCCACGCCCACCCCAGCAACGCCGTTCCAGTTCGGCCAAACGACGTCCCAGCGGCAAGAAGAAGCGGCGGTAGTCAGCACGTGGCCGGTCAGGAGATGGCGGTCGGCGGCAGCCTGCGCGAACTGATCCAGGCCAGAGTGCGCGACGTCCCCGACTACCCCAAGCCGGGGATCGTGTTCAAGGACATCACGCCACTGCTCGCGGACGGACAGGCGCTGAACGCGGTCGTGGCCGCACTGGCTGACGGGCACGGCCATGTGGACAAGGTGGCTGGTATCGAAGCGCGCGGGTTCATCCTGGCGTCGTCCGTGGCCTGCCACCTCGGCGCCGGGTTTGTCCCCGTCCGCAAGGAGGGCCGCCTGCCAGGCCCCACTTTCGGCCAGAGCTATGAACTCGAGTACGGCACGGCTACCGTAGAGATCCACCAGGACGCGTTCACCCCGGGGGAGCGGGTGCTGGTGGTCGACGACGTGCTGGCGACCGGCGGGACCGCCGAGGCGGCCGTCAGCCTGGTGCGCCAGGCCGGTGCAGAGGTCGCCGGTGTGGCCGTGCTCCTCGAGCTCTCGTTCCTGGGCGGCCGGGCCAAGTTCCCCGACGGCATGATCCACTCCCTCCTGGAAGTCTGACTCGAAGGGTTCTCGGCGGGCGGGCCAATGGGTCTGCGTTGCGAATGGGAATCAAGCAACCCTGGTGTTGGTTAACACCGCAGGAGGATCAGTCCTAGATGTGGCGGAGCGCCTGCTCCGGCCTACCGCGGCCCTGCCGGGCGTGCCCGGAGGGAACGTGGCCCAGTCGTTCATCCCCGCTGGTTGGTAGCGGGCTATCCGTCAGGCACTGATTGTCGGCCTGGCACAGTGGCCCGCAGCCGCCACGGCTGGCCCACAGTGGCGCCGCAGGTGAGGTCGATAGACTAGGTGCCTGGCGGGCGACAGGAGCGCATGTGGCAGGTGACGCGGCAATTACTGGCGCCGACGTCACCCCCCAGCCCGTCCCCCGGGCCCAGGAACCCCCTGTGGCCTCGGTGGAGGGCAGCGAGGTGACGCCGGAGAAGCCCCTGCCCAGATCCAGCCCGGACCGTTCCTCTCCGCCCCGCTCAGCCGCATCGCTGCGGCCGGCACCACCGGCCGCGTCAGCTACGGACTCAGGCCGCACCAAGCCCAGCCCCCCATCAGGCCCTGCTGCGGCGGCCGCGAGCCCTCCGGCGCCCAACGGGCCGGGGCCCGCGGCCCCAGGGGCCGCGCCCAGGCTCCTCCTTGCCCCACCACCTTCCGCGGGCACCATGGGCGCGGCGGGGGTCCGCCGTCGGCTGGCCCGCCTCGGCGCACCCCGCGGCGGGGGTGTCAACCCGGTCCTCGAACCGTTGGTCAAGACCGTCCGCGACACCCATCCCAAGGCTGACGTCCGGCTCATCGAACGCGCCTTCGAGGTAGCCGCGCACTGGCACCGTGACCAGACACGCCGCAGCGGAGACCCCTTCATCACCCACCCGCTGGCGGTGGCCACCATCCTCGCTGAGCTGGGGATGAACGCCGAGTCCATCTGTGCCGCGCTGCTGCACGACACCGTGGAGGACACCGCCTACACACTGGACGCGCTGCGCCGCGACTTCGGGCAGGACGTGGCCGCACTGGTCGACGGTGTCACCAAGCTTGACAAGGTCAAGTACGGCGACGCCGCCGAAGCGGAGACCGTCCGCAAGATGGTGGTCGCGATGTCCCACGACATCCGCGTCCTGGTGATCAAGCTGGCGGACCGGCTCCACAACATGCGCACCCTGCGGTTCCTCGCACGTGAGAAGCAGGAGCGCAAGTCACGTGAGGTGCTGGAGATCTTCGCGCCGCTGGCACACCGCCTGGGCATGAACACCATCAAGTGGGAGCTGGAGGACCTGGCGTTCGCCAACCTGTACCCCAAGCGCTACGACGAGATCGTGCGGATGGTGTCTGAGCGGGCCCCGCGCCGCGAGCTGTTCCTGCAGGAGGTCTACGAAGAGGTCTCCGCCGACCTGCGCGAGGCGAAGATCAAGGCGAGGGTGGTCGGCCGCCCCAAGCACTACTACTCCGTCTACCAGAAGATGATCGCCCGCAATGTGAGCTTCGACGAGATCTACGACCTCGTCGGCATCCGCGTGCTGGTCGAGTCCGTCCGCGACTGTTACGCGGCCCTTGGCACGATCCACGCCCGGTGGAACCCGATTCCCGGGCGTTTCAAGGACTACATCGCGATGCCGAAGTTCAACATGTACCAGTCACTGCACACGACCGTCATCGGGCCTGGGGGCAGGCCGGTCGAGCTGCAGATCAGGACCTGGAGCATGCACAAGCGCGCGGAGTACGGAGTAGCGGCCCACTGGAAGTACAAGGAGGAGTCCCTCCTGCCCGGCACACGCAGCCGCGGGCCCGACACAGGCGACATGGCCTGGCTACGTCAGCTCGTGGACTGGCAGCGCGAGACCTCCGACCCGGCGGAGTTCCTGGAGGCGCTGCGGTTCGACCTCGGCGCGGCCGAGGTCTACGTGTTCACACCCAAGGGTGAGGTGATCGCTCTTCCCCAGGGCGCCACGCCCGTGGACTTTGCCTACGCCATCCACACCGAAGTGGGCCACCGCACGGTCGGGGCCAAGATCAACGGTCGGCTGGTGGCGCTGGAGAGCACGCTCGACAACGGCGACACCGTGGAGATCCTCACCTCCAAGGCGCCCGACGCCGCCCCCAGCCGTGACTGGCTGACCTTTGTCAAGAGCGCACGTGCCCGCAACAAGATCAAGCACTGGTTCTCCAAGGAGCGCCGCGAGGCAGCAGCCGAGGCAGGCAAGACCGCGATCGCACGGGCCATGCGCAAGCAAGGGCTCCCGTTGCAGCGCATGGCGGGCGGGGACGCACTGCGGGCCATCGCCACCGAGATGCACTATGCCGACTTGTCCGCCCTGTATGCGGCGGTCGGGGAGGGCCACGCCAATGCACAGGCCGTTGTCAACAAGCTGACCCAGTCACTGGGCGGGCTGGCAGGCGCGCAAGAGGACATCGCCGAGACCACGCTGCCGACCCGTGCGCCGCGGCCACGGCCTGCCCGCGACTCCGGGGTGGCCGTGGAAGGGGCTGCCGACGTCTGGGCACGGCTCTCCCGCTGCTGCACCCCGGTCCCCGGCGACGACATCACCGGCTTCGTGACCCGGGGCAATGGTGTGTCCGTCCACCGCGTGGACTGCGCCAACCTGCAGCACATGCTCGAAGCTGAGCCGGAGCGCCAGGTGGCGGTCCGCTGGTCACCCACGGAAGCGTCGGTGTTCCTGGTAACTGTCCAGGTGGAGGCCCTGGACCGGACCGGCTTGCTGTCCGACGTCACCCGGACCATCTCCGAGCAGCACGTGAACATCCTGTCCGCCGCGGTCTCCACGAACCGCGACCGCGTTGCCCTCAGCAAGTTCACCTTCGAGATGGGCGACCCCAAGCACCTCGGCCACGTCCTCCGCGCCGTCCGCGCCATCGACGGCGTCTACGACGCCTACCGCGTCACGAACTGACCGCTGTTCGTTCCCCAGCGGGTCTGCCTGCGCGTACGGTGACTGTCAGTGCCTGCCGCGAGGCTTGCTCGCATGACAAGCAGGAGGGCAGGGCATCATGGCTGTCATGACGACCGCTGGGGCATGGCCCGACGTCTGGCCGCACGAGGACCGGCCGATGACTGTTGGGGATATGGAGAACATGCCCGACGACGACAACCGCTACGAACTGGATGAGGGGATCCTGATCGTGTCCCCCGCTCCGTTCAATCCGCACCAGTTCGTCGTCACCAGGCTCACCTTGATCCTCGGTCTTGCGTGCCCGGCCGAGTTCATCGTCTTGGCCGGGCCCGGGCTCAACCTAAGTCAGACCCAGCACCGGGTTCCTGACATCGGAGTGGTCCTCGCCGATGGGTTCCGGATGGAGTACGTGTTTGAGTCCCGGCCGCCGCTGCTGGTAGTGGAAGTGGCCTCACGCAGTACGGCGCTGTATGACCGCACCAGGAAGAAGGCCATCTACGAGCAGTACGGCATCCCCTCGTACTGGATCGTCGGCCCTGACCCGGACAAGCCCGCACTCACCTGCTTCGAACTGTCCGGCGGCCGGTATCAAGAGGTCGCCCACGTCACCGGCGACGAGGTGTTCGAGACCGTCACGCCGTTCCCTGTCTCCTTCGCTCCGTCTCGCCTCATGACCCCGGGGCCGCTGCACTGACTGGCTTGTTCATGCGTGGGGGCCGACCGCTACGGTGCCTGCCGTCAGGGTCGCTGTCGCTTCCATGACCTCGGCTACCAGGCTGGCCTCGTCATCGAGCTGCCGGCGTTGTGGCGCGGTCAGCTCGCGCAGCGGTTCGACGGTGATGGCGAGCTTGCGGCCGGAGCGCCGGTGGTGCCAGACGCCACCGACTACGCCGTCGATGAGTAGTACCGGGTAGTTTCCGGCCTGGCCGGTTCGGTCAGCGCGTGCCGGGCCATCCGCCGGGCCGTAACGCCGTCCCACGTCAGGGCGGCAGGCGGTGTGGACCTCGCAGGCCCTCCAGCGGACAGTGCTCAGTTCGCGGTGAGTTCGGCGAGGGTGCGCTCGGCTTCGGTGAGCCAGGAACGACGAGCCTCCAGGGCCTCCTCGGCCTGCCTGGCCAGGTCCTGGTCGCCGCGGGCCTGGGCGTCGGCCAGCTGCTTCTCCAGCCCGGCGATGGTGGAGCGGATCTGGTCCACGGTGCCCCGGGCACGGGCCAGGGCCTCGGGGTTGGAGCGCCGCCACTGGGCGTCTTCCGCCTTGCGGACCGCATCGTCGATGCGGCGGAGTGAGGACTCCAGCCGCTCATGGGAGTCCCGCGGCACCGGGCCGGCCTGCTCCCAGCGCTCATGGATGCTGCGCAGTGCCGCGCGGGCGGCCCGAATGTCGGTGACCGGGATCAGCTTGCCGGCCTCTTCCAGCAGCTCCCGCTTGACCACGGCGTGTTCCCGCAGCGACGCGTCCTTGGCCGAGTACACGTCCGTACGTGCCTTGAAGAACGTGTCCTGCGCGGTCTTGAACCGTGCCCACAGCTCGTCCTCATCAGCACGGGCGGCACGGCCCGCCGCCTTCCACTGCCTCATCAGCTCACGGAACTGCGCCGCCGTGGCTGACCAGTCGGTGGAGGAGGCGAGGGCCTCCGCCTGGACAGCCAGATCCTCCTTGCGAGCCTTGGCTGTATCGCGTTCCTCGCTCAGGTCGGAGAAATAGGCCTTGCGGCGCTTGTTGAACTGGTTGCGCGCTGCGGACAGCCGCCGCCACAGGGCCGTCTCCACGGACCGGTCAGCGCGCGGGGCTACCTTCCACTCCTCCAGCAGCTGGCGGAGCCGCTCAGCGCTGTTCTTCCAGTGGGTGGCCTCGGCCGCGATGTGCTCGGCCTCCGCAACGATGCGCTCCTTGATGTCCGCGGCCTCGGTGCGGGCGTGGTCGCGGGCGGCCCGGACCTCCACCTGGCGCTGGTCGACCTTTTCGGTCAGCGCGTCCAGCCGCAGGACGAGCTGACCGATGTCGCCGATGGCATGGGCGTCCTTGCATGACGCCTGGAGGCGCTCGATCGCCGTCCTGGCCTGTGCTGGTGGCAGGTCGGTCGTCGTGACCCGCTGCTCCAGCAGGGTCACCTCGGTGTCGAGCGCCTCGAACTTGCGCCGGTAGAAGGCGAGGGCCTCGTCAGGGCTGCCAGCCTGCCAGGAACCGATCACCCTTTCCCCATCGGGTGTGCGCACGTAAACCGTGCCGTCGGCATCTACCCGGCCCCACGGATCGTTAGCGGTACTCACCGCGAACCTCCTGCTCAGCCCTGACCCAGGCCCACCGCGCGAGTCAGGATTTCGTGATCTTGACGCTCTGGATGTCGACCGCTTCCTTCGGGTGGCCGTCACCCTGACCGTTCGAGTTGTCTGTGCCCGCCTTGGCCACATTCTGGACGATTCCCAGCCCGCTGACGACCGTCCCAAACGGCGTGTAGCTGGGTGGGAGGTTTGTGTTCTGGTAAACGATGAAGAACTGGCTGCCGTTGGTGTTGGGCCCGGAGTTGGCCATTGCGATCGTGCCAGCGGGGTATGTGGCACCAGCCAGGTTCTCGTCGCTGAACTTGTAACCGGGCCCACCTGAGCCGGTCCCGGTCGGGTCACCGCACTGGAGCACGTAGATGCCCGACGTCGTGAGGCGGTGGCAGTGCGTGTTGCTGAAGTAGGACTGCGACGCCAAAGACACGAACGAGTTCACCGTGCACGTCGCCTTGCTGTTGAGCAGGTCGATCTTGATCGTGCCCAGGTTGGTGCTGATGGCCGCGACGTAGTTGGCCTTGTAGTCCGGCGTGGCCGGCGGAAGGCTGGCCTTGCGGGACGCAGGCGGGTTGGGGATGTAGGTGCAGTGCTTGGCAGGCTCGGTGACCGCCGCCGTGCTCGCCGAGGCCGACGGTGTCGGGGACGCGGACGGGGTGGCGCTCGGTGACGAGCTCGGTTTGGTGGCGGCGGCCGCGGGCTTGCCGCCCGAGCCGCCGCTGAACAGGACAATGCCGCCTGCGACCAGCGCAGCAACGACCACCACGGCCCCGCCGATGCCTCCTATGAGCCGCATGCGGCGCTGCTGTTCAACCCGCCTGACCTGCTGCCGCTCGTAGTGCTCTCGGGCGAGCTTGCGCTGCCGCTCCTTCTTCCCGGCCAAGCCCGTGCCTCCTCTGTCGATGCCGGTGAACTGCCCCCGAGCCCAGCCCTCCCGAAGGGCTATCCGTGCCCCCGGGCAGCAGGCCCGCAACGATCTGCGAAACTTCGCGAATCGTACCTGGATGTCGCCGAAATCGGCGCCTCCGTTATCGGTTCGTCGCACGTCGGGGGCTCGGTAGCCTGGGGACCAGCGCCAGCGTAGCCGTTATGCCACGGGAGAAGGAGGGGCGCCCGTGCTTGTCGCCGGGTTCCCGGCCGGGGTGTTCGCGACCAACTGTTACGTCGTGGCGCCCGCGGCAGGTGCGGAGTGCGTTGTCATCGACCCAGGTCAGGACGTTGAACCTGGTCTGACGGAGGTGCTGGCCACCCACCGGCTCAAGCCGGTGGCCGTGGTGGCCACCCACGGGCACCTCGACCACATCTGGTCCGTGGCGCCGGTCTGCGGTGCCAGAGGCATCCCCGCCTATATCCACCCCGCCGACAGGGCGCTGCTGTCCGACCCGGCACGTGGGCTCCCGCGCGAGTGGGCAGCAGGGCTGGGAGGCCTCACCTTCAGCGAGCCCGACGACGTGGCCGAACTCGCCGACGGGATGACGCTCACCCTGGCTGGTCTCGACCTGGTGGTCGAGCACGCGCCAGGGCACACCCCGGGGTCGGTGACCTTCCGCCTGGCGGGTGCGGACTCACCCGGGGTCCACGTCCCGGCTGGCGGCACAGGGGCGGCCGCTGCGGCAGGTGACGGCGAGGCAGGTGTCCTGTTCTCTGGTGACCTGCTGTTCGCCGGGTCGATCGGCCGCACCGACCTGCCGGGTGGCGACTACCCGGCGATGATGGAGAGCCTGGCCCGCGTGTGCCTGCCACTGGCGGATGAGACGCTGGTGCTGCCGGGACACGGGCCGAAGACCACGATCGGTGCCGAACGGTCCGCAAACCCCTACCTGGCCGGACTGACGCCTGGATCACCCGCGTCACGAGCCGGGGGTGCTGACGGCGCCACGCACACCAGCGCAGAAAGAAGAGGCTGAGCAGACGATGATCCGCACTCACGAGGCCGGGACGCTGCGCGCGTCGCAGGCAGGCCAGCGTGTCACGCTCGCAGGCTGGGTGGCGCACCGGCGCGACCACGGCGGTGTGGTTTTCATCGACCTGCGTGACGCGAGCGGGGTCGTCCAGGTCGTGTTCCGCGGCGAAGGCGATGACCGCCCCGAGCACGCCCTGCGGGCCGAGTTCTGCATCCTGGTCACCGGAGAGGTGCTGCGGCGCCCCGCCGGGAACGAGAACCCGGACCTGCCTACCGGTGAGGTCGAAGTCGCCGCCGACAGCCTGGAAGTGCTCGCCGAGTCCGACCCCCTGCCATTCCCGGTCGAGGGAGCCGCCGACCTCAATGAAGAGGTGCGGCTGCGCTACCGCTACCTGGACATCCGGCGGAACGAGACCGCGGCCGCCCTGCGCACCAGGTCCACAGCCGCCTACCTGGTGAACGACGTCATGCGCGACCACGGGTTCGTCAATGTGGAAACGCCTTACCTGACCCGCTCCACCCCGGAAGGCGCGCGCGACTTCGTGGTGCCCGCGCGGCTGCGGCCCGGATCCTGGTACGCGCTGCCCCAGTCACCGCAACTGTTCAAGCAACTCCTCATGGTCGGTGGCCTGGAGCGCTACTACCAGCTTGCCCGGTGCTTCCGGGACGAGGACTTCCGCGCCGACCGCCAGCCGGAGTTCACCCAGATCGACGTCGAGATGAGCTTCGTCACCCGGGACGACATCATCGCCGTGGCGGAGGACCTGGTGGCCCGGCTGTGGGGGGAGATCGCCGGCTACCAGATACCGCGGCCCATCGCCCACATGACCTATGACGAGGCCATGCGCCGGTTCGGCTCGGACAAGCCGGACCTGCGGTTCGGCTGCGAGCTCACCGACCTGACCTCGTTCTTCGCCCAGACGGCGTTCCGCGTGTTCCAGGCACCGCACGTGGGTGCGGTGGTCATGCCAGGAGGTGCCTCGCAGTCCCGCCGGGATCTCGACGCCTGGCAGGAGTGGGCGCGCTCGCGCGGAGCCCGCGGCCTGGCCTACGTGATGATCGGCGAGGACGGTTCGGTGGCCGACACCGGGCCGGCCGCACGCAACCTGGCCGAAGCTGAGCGGGCCGGGCTGGCGGAAGCGGTGGGCGCGGTGCCGGGAGACTGTGTGTTCTTCGCGGCGGGCACGCCACAGGCGGCCCGGTCACTGCTCGGGGCCGCGCGGCTGGAGGTCGGCGAGCGGCTGGGCCTGATCGACCACTCGGCCTGGTCCTTCCTGTGGGTGGTGGACGCGCCCATGTTCGAAGAGGACAGCGAGGGCGGGTGGACCGCTGTGCACCACCCCTTCACGGCGCCGCTGCCCGACTGGGCGGACAAGTTCCCCAGCCAGCCCGGCGACGCACTGGCCGACGCCTACGACCTGGTCTGCAACGGCGTCGAGATCGGTGGAGGGTCGCTGCGCATCAACCGCCCGGCCATGCAGGAGCAGGTGTTCGAGGTCATCGGGCTAGCCCCCGAGCAGGCGCGCTCACAGTTCGGGTTCCTCCTGGACGCGCTGCGCTACGGTGCCCCACCGCACGGCGGCATCGCATTCGGCTGGGACCGCCTCCTCATGCTCCTGGCCGGCCGCGAGACCATCCGCGACGTGATCGCCTTCCCGAAGGCTGCCTCCGGCCTGGACCCCCTGACCGGCGCCCCCGCCCCCATCACCCTCGCCCAGCGCCGCGAAGCCGGCATCGACGTGCTCCCCACCCCCACCCCCCCCAGCCCCAGCCCCAGCCCAGCCCCACTGACCGAAACACCCGCGACCTCCCCCCTGCAGGCGTCAGCGAAGTGATAACAGCAACAGTCGCGGCGGCGCCCTCGCGGGAGCGACCACTTATCACGGTTTTTGGCTGTTGTTTTGCGTGGTTTGTGACTGTCTGCGAAGCCAAAATCCGTGATAGGACGCGCAGACCAGGTGTTGGGTAGTGTCGAGGCGTGGCCAGGGCGGCGGGTGAGGGGGCGAGCCTTTTTGATGAGGCGGGCGAGGCGGCTGAGCGGGCTGCGGCGCCGCTGGCTGTGCGGATGCGGCCGCACACGCTCGATGAGGTGGTGGGGCAGCCGCACCTGACCGGGGCGGGTGCCCCGTTCCGGAAGCTGACCGACCATGACGCGGCCATGTCCCTGGTGCTGTGGGGACCACCGGGGACGGGCAAGACCACCCTGGCCCATGTCATCAGCGAGGTCACCCGGCGCCGCTTCACCGAACTCTCAGCCGTGACCGCCGGGGTCAAGGACGTGCGCGCCGCGATCGAGGCCGCGCGGCGCGAGCTCGGCCTGACCGGTACCCAGACCATCCTGTTCATCGACGAGGTGCACCGGTTCAACAAAGCGCAGCAGGACGCGCTGCTGCCCGCGGTGGAGAACCGCTGGGTCTCCTTTATCGGGGCCACCACGGAGAACCCGTTCTTCTCCGTGATCAGCCCGCTGCTGTCCCGTTCGCTGCTGCTGACTCTGCAGCCGCTGGGTGAAGAGGACATGCGGACAGTCATCAGCCGGGCGCTGACCGACGGACGCGGGCTCGCGGGCCGGGTCAGCGTTGCTGATGAGGCCGTTGCCCACCTGGTCAAACTGGCTGCCGGTGATGCCCGCCGGGCCCTCACCTACCTGGAGTCGGCCGCGCTTGGGCTGGCCGACGGTGACGAGGTCACCCTCGAGATGCTGGAGCGGGCGGTGGACCGCGCCGCCGTGCGCTACGACCGCGAAGGCGACCAGCACTACGACGTGATCAGCGCCTTCATCAAGAGCATCCGCGGCAGCGACGCCGACGCCGCCCTCCACTACCTGGCCCGGATGATCGAAGCGGGGGAGGACCCGCGCTACATCGCCCGCCGCCTCATCGTCCACGCCAGCGAGGACATCGGCCTGGCGGACCCGACCGCCCTGCAGGCAGCGGTCGCGGCCGCCCAGGCAGTCGAGTTCGTCGGCCTGCCCGAAGCCAGAATCAACCTGGCCCAGGCCACCATCCACCTGGCCCTGGCCCCCAAGTCCAACGCGGTCATCAAGGCTATCGCCGCCGCCGCTGCCGACGTCCGGTCGGGTCTGGCCGGCCCAGTCCCCATGCACCTGCGCGACACCAGCTACCGAGGCGCCACCCGCCTCGGCCACGGCCGCGGCTACCAGTACCCCCACGACTCCGACGAAGGCGTCGCCGCCCAGACCTACGCCCCCGAAGGCCTGACCGGCCGCCAGTACTACGAACCGTCCCGCCATGGCGCCGAGGCCCGGCTCGCCGACCGCTCGGAAAAGATCCGCGCCATCCTCGCCCAGGCCCCCGACGACCCCAGACCCTGACCCCGGCCCAAGCGGAGCGGCCGCCAGGATCACCCGCGCATTCAGGGCTGATAACAGCAATAGTGTGATTGATGAATGTGGCCGTGCGGAGAAAGGGTGGCCCGCAGCAAAACCCACAACCCTGTCCACCAAGATCGATGTGCGCTCGCGGAGAAAAGATTGTCCGTGGCGCCACATTCATCACCGGCGCCACCCGGACTCAACGCACCTGTGGTCACGCAGTGCGCTGGTGTACCTCGCGGCGCGTGGCGAAGCGGTAGGGTCAGGCGAGTGGGAGCCTGTGGAGACCAGCCATGATGACCGCGGTCTGGGTCGCGGTGCTGGCTGCTGTCGCCTTTTGGATTCTGGTCGCCAGTGCCGCGGCATTCCTCATGGTGCGCACGGCCCGGCTGGTCTCGGTGACCATTGCGGCCGTGTCGGCCGCACGGGAGCGGGCTGAGTCACTGGCCGAGCAGGCCAGTGCGGTGACCCGCCAGGCCAGTGAGCAGGTCGCCAAGGCAGGGTCGATCACGGCCAGCATGGACGAGGTTGCCGCCACCATGGCTGAGCTCAACGGGCGGCTGAACGCACTCGCACCGGCCGCGAAGACGGTCGCTGACGGTGTCGGTGTCCCGCTCGCCCGTGCCGCCGCGCTGGTGTACGGCGTCAGCAGGGCGGTCGGGCTGCGCCGAGGTGACCGTGCTGCCGTGGCTGGCCGGGAGCGCCTGGCAGCAGGGCGCAGGAGCACCCGCCACGCTGGGAAGGGCCTGCCAGCACGCACCCTGGCTGCGGCCGTGGCTGTGGCAGCGCCGCGTCAGTCGCCCCGTGACCTCGCGCGAAGGCGCCGCGAGGCGACGCCGGCGCCGCGGCGGGGGAGCGGAGCGCAGCAGTGATCCGCAGGCTGTTCTGGCTGACGCTGGGGGCCGTGCTCGGAGTAGCCGGGTACCGGCGTGCTGTCGCGCTGACCCGTGGTGCCTCACCCTCGCGGCGTGCCCTGGGCGCCGCGAGGTTTGTGGCCGATGTCCGGGACGGCATGGCGATTTATTTGGAACGACACCCTGGGCGGGTGTCGTCTACCCTCGAAAGTCACCGGGGGACTGGCGCTGGTGCGCCGTTGACAGGCCCGGTTGACTCCAGCGGCGATGTCAAGGATGGCCGCTGAAACCGTGAAGGATGGCCGCTGATGGAGTCGGCAGAGATCGTCCGCCGTTTCCTTGCTTTCTTCGAGCGGCGGGGGCACACCATCGTGCCCTCCGCAAGCCTCGTCCTGGATGACCCCAATCTGATGTTCGTGATCGCCGGGATGGTGCCCTTCATCCCGTACTTCACCGGCCAGCAGACCCCGCCGTGGCGGCGGGTCGCCGACGTGCAGAAGTGCATTCGCACGCTGGACATCGAAGAGGTCGGCAAGACAACGCGGCACGGCACGTTCTTCCAGATGCTCGGCAACTGGTCGTTCGGCGACTACTTCAAGAAGGAAGCCATCGTCTGGGCCTGGGAACTGCTGACCTCCGCGGAGTCCGAGGGCGGGTTCGCCTTCCCCCCGGACCGGCTGTGGGCCACGGTGCTGTACGGCGACGACGAGGCGGCCGCGGTCTGGCGTGACGTGGTCGGGCTGCCGGAGGACCGGATCCAGCGGCGTGGACTCAAGGACAACTACTGGCACATGGGCGTGCCCGGCCCCGGCGGTCCCTGCTCGGAGATCTACTATGACCGCGGCGTGGACTACGGCAAAGAGGGCGGCCCGGAAGTCGACGAAGAACGCTATCTGGAGGTCTGGAACCTCGTCTTCATGCAGGACCAGCTCAGCGCGGTCCGTGCCAAGGACGACTTCGACGTCGCAGGCGAGCTGCCAGCCAAGAACATCGACACCGGCATGGGCATGGAACGCATGGCGACCATCCTGCAAGGGGTCGACAACCTGTACGAGATCGACACCACCTGGAAGGTGCTCGAGCGTGCGGCCGAACTGACCGAGCAGAAGTACGGCCGTGACCGCAAGGCCGACATCGCCCTGCGGGTGGTCGCCGACCACGTCCGCAGCGCGGTCATGCTGGTGGGGGACGGCGTGGTGCCGTCCAATGAGGCGCGCGGCTACGTACTGCGGCGCATCCTGCGGCGCAGCATCCGTAACCTGCGGCTGCTGTCCGGCGGCCAGCGTGGCGGCGCGGGGGGAGCGCCCCGGCGTGGTGAAGACGGGGAGCGCTACCTGCACGAACTGACCAGCACGGTGATCGAGGCGATGGGTGCGCAATTCCCTGAGCTGCGTGCCGAGGCGCCCCGCATCCAGAGCGTGATCGACGCGGAGGAGGCCGCGTTCGCCGCGACGCTGCGCACCGGCACCGCCATCTTCGATGCGGCCGTGGGTGAGGTCAGGCGGCGTGGCGGCGACACGCTGTCCGGCGACCAGACGTTCCAGCTCCACGACACCTACGGCTTCCCGGTCGACCTGACCCTGGAAATGGCCGCTGAGCAGGGCCTGTATGTCGACGAAGAGGGCTTCCGGCGGCTGATGACGCAACAGCGCCAGCGCGCCAGGGAGGACAACCTCTCGAAGAAGACCGGCAATGCCGACATCTCGGTGTTCGGGAGACTCCGTGAGCAGACCGGGCCTGTGGTCTTCACCGGGTACGAGCATGTGTCCGGTGACGCGACAGTCACGGGCCTGCTGGCCGGCGGCGCGTCAGTGGCCGTGGCCGGAGCCGGTACCGAGGTCGAGGTCGTGCTGGACCGCACCCCCTTCTACGCCGAGGGCGGTGGTCAGCTCTCCGACTCCGGGGTCATCCGCGTGGCCCCTCCCGCTGGCGGGCCCGACGGTGTGGTGGAGGTCCGGGACGTCCAGGCACCCGTGCCGGGGCTGATCGTCCACCGGGGCGTGGTCACGGCCGGTGAGGTCGGTGTGGGCGCGCCGGCGTTCGCGGAGATCGACACCGAACGCCGCCGTGCGGTGTCGCGTTCGCACACCGCCACCCACCTCATCCACCGCGCCCTGCGTGGCGCGCTCGGTGACTCCGCGGCGCAGGCCGGGTCAGAGAACTCGCCTGGCCGGCTGCGGTTCGACTTCTCTTCGGCCGGTGCCGTGCCGCCCTCGGTCCTGCGCGATGTCGAAGACGAGGTCAACAGCGTCCTCATCAACGACCTCGCGGTCCGTGCGTACCTCGCACCGCTTGAGGAGGCCCGCGCCATGGGCGCGCTGGCCCTGTTCGGTGAGAAGTACGGCGACGAGGTCCGGGTGGTGGAGGTCGGCGACTACTCCCGCGAACTGTGCGGCGGCACCCACGTGGTGCGGTCCGGGCAGCTCGGGCTGGTCAAGGTGCTCGGCGAGTCGTCCATCGGCACGGGTGTGCGCCGGGTGGAGGCACTGGTGGGAACGGATGCGTTCCGCTACCTCGCCAGCGAGAGCGTCCTCGTCAGCCAGGTCTCCGAACTGCTCAAGACGCGCCGCGAAGACCTGCCGGAACGTATCGCGGGCCTGGTGACCAGGCTGCGTGATGCCGAGCGGGAGCTGGACCGGCTGCGCAGTTCCCAGGTGCTGGCGGCGAGCGCGGACATCGCCAGCGGGGCGGTGGACCTCGGCGGCATCTTCTTCGTGGCGCACCGCGCACCAGATGGCACGGCCGTGGAGTCCCTCCGCAAGCTGGCGGTTGATGTGCGGGACCGGCTCCCGGCTGGCCGGGCTGGCGTCGTGGCCGTGGTGGGGGTACCCACTGACCGCCCGTCCGTGGTCGTCACCGTCAACGAGCCCGCGCGTGCGCGGGGGCTGTCCGCTGGTGCTCTGGTCAGAGTCGCAGCAGGTCATCTTGGTGGCGGTGGTGGCGGCCGAGACGACATCGCCCAGGGTGGCGGCGCCCCGCTCGGCGAGGCCGGCACAGCAGCGATAGATGAGGCATTGGCTGCGGTTCGGTCCGTTGTGGGGGACATAGCGCGATCCGGTGGCGTACCGTGAGACCGTGTTGCACACCAAAGACCCTGTCAGCGAGCTGCGGAGCAGGTGTGTGAGACCAGGCGTCCGGATCGCACTCGACCTCGGGTCGGTACGGATCGGCGTGGCCGCCAGTGACCCTGGCGCTCTGCTCGCAAGCCCGCTGACCACGGTCCGCCGAGGCCGTGGCGACCTGGACCGCCTGGCGGAACTCACCGCCGCGTACCAGGCCGTCGAGATCGTGGTGGGCCTGCCGACGGGTTTGTCCGGACGGGAGGGCACCGCGGCCGCACAGGCGCGCGCCTTCGCCCGGGCCCTCGCGGCACGCTTGGCGCCTGTCCCGGTGCGGCTCGTGGACGAGCGGTTCACGACCGCGCTCGCCCACGACGCACTACGGCAGGCAGGGCGCGACTCGCGGCAGCGTCGGCCAGTGGTCGACCAGGCCGCCGCCGCAGTGATGCTCCAGGGGGTGCTGGACACTGAACGGTCCACCGGGGAGCCCGTCGGCGAAGTCGTTGTGCTGACGACCGGAGCCGCTGGATGACGGGCCGCGGCGGACGCGGCGACGACCGGGCACCCAGCGAGGGATGGGGTTCCCCAGACGACAGGCGGCGCGACGACCCGCGCGGCCACTACAGTTCCGCGGCGTGGGAGCGCGCGGCGCGCGGGCGCGGGCCGCAGGGAGCGGTCGGCACGTCCAGCGGACCGCAGCCCCGGATCCGTGACTCGGACACCCAGCCGGGCGACCAGACCGGCCCGCCGTGGGAGAGCCAGGAGTGGGAGGACAGCCGCCCGGGTGTGCTCGGCCCGGGACACCCGTCCTGGCCGCCCACACGTGGCCCCCGGCACGGCATGAACGACCCGCATCCCTCAGGGCCGCTGCCGCAGGTGCCACCGTGGCCGACCGACCGTGGCCCAGGGTCACTGCCGGGCATGTCAGGTGAGCCCTTGGACCCACTGCCCGCCGACAGGCAGCACTGGCCCGGGCAGGAGTACCCGGACGACCCGTTCGGCACCGCCGGGGGCGGGTACCCCGGAGCCGATGACGCCTGGGAGGCGGACGCGTACCGCAGTGGCGGCTACGCGGACACCGGCCACGGTGACGCCGGTGCCTACCCGGGACCGGACGGCTACCCGGAGACGTTCGGCGGGGATGGCCCGGGCGTGGACGCCTACGGGCAGACCAGCGCGTACCCGGCCCCGGAGCCCCCGGACACTGGCCCGTTCACGGGGATGATGGCCACTTACCCCGGCGACGACAGCACCGCTGCCTACCGGGGCCCGGACCCCTCCGACACTGGCCCGTTCACGGGGATGATGGCCACTTACCCCGGCGACGACAGCACTGCTGCCTACCGTGGGCCGGACCCCTCCGACGCCGGCCCGTTCACGGGGATGACGGCTGCCTACCCGGGTATGGACCGGACCGGCATGGACGGCTACGAGGAACCAGGCGGATACCCTGGCGGCCGTCCAGGTGCCAATGCCTACCCGCCGATGGACTCTCCTGACGCTGGCCCGTACACCGGGATGACCGCCGCATACCCCGGCGGCCGCCCGGGTGCCAATGCCTACCCGCCGATGGACTCTCCCGACGCTGGCCCCTTCACGGGGATGACGGCCGCCTACCCGGGTGATGACCCCCGCCGTTCCCAGCCCGCCGATCGCCGAGGGGGCTGGTACGACGACGCGGACGCAGACGACAACACGGGCTGGCGGGATGACGAGGAGCCTGACTCCTTCCTCGCGGGCCTGCGGGGAGACGCCCGCGGTGGCCCGGTAGGGGCTGCCCGCCGCGGCGGCCGTCCGCCCACCGGCGGCGGGGCGGGGGGCCGCGGCCCGGTCCCGCAGCGCAAGGGGGGCGGGCAGGCCCGCAAGCGGCCCATGAAACGCGCCGCACCCTTGATTGCCTTGTCGGTCCTGGTCGCGGTGCTGGGCGTGGCGGGCGCTGGCTACTACTACGTCTACAGCAACTACCTCCACCCGGCGGACTACAGCGGTTCCGGCTCCGGGTCCGTGGAGGTGCAGATCAAGTCGGGTGACACCGCCGCCACCGTGGGGCAGGTCCTGTTCGACAAGGGAGTCGTGGCGAGCGCCCGCGCCTTCTCCAACGCCGCCAAGGCGAGCAGCCAGGGCAGCGGCCTCGAACCGGGCTTCTACCGGCTGCACCTGCACATGAGTGCCGCACTGGCCTTCAAGTGGCTGATCACCCGGAGTGCGCTGATCCAGACCCAGGTCACCATCCCAGAGGGCTGGCGGGAGTCTCGGATCATCGCCACCTTGGGCCAGGTCTCCGGCAACCTGGCGGGCTACCAGAAAGCGATCAAGGACACCGCCGCACTGGGGTTGCCGTCCTATGCGCACGGCAATCCGGAGGGGTTCCTGTTCCCGGCGACCTACACCATCCAGCCAGGAGAGGCGCCCCTGACCGTGCTGAAGGAGATGGTCGCCGCCTACAACCAGGAAGCGACCAAGGCCGACCTGACCAGCGAGGTCAAGCACCTCCAGATCACCGAGTACCAGGCCCTCATCGTCGCCAGCCTGGTGCAGGCCGAGGGTGGGCGGGTCCAGGACTTCCCCAAGATCGCCCGCGTGATCTACAACCGGTGGAACACGGGCATGCCGCTGC
>DASYYE010000403.1:0-23717 GCA_035946955.1 Streptosporangiaceae bacterium
CATCTTCGTCAGCGGCGGCGCCAAGGTCTTCCTCGGCGGCCCGCCACTGGTCAAGGTGGCCACCGGGGAAGAGTCCGACGACGAGGAGCTCGGCGGCGCGCAGATGCACGCGAGCGTCAGTGGCCTGGCCGACTACCTGGCCGCCGACGAGCACGAGGCGATCCGCATGGCCCGCGACGTGGTCGCGCACCTGCACTGGCACAAGGAGGGCCCCGGTCCGGTCACGGCCAGCCCACTGCCGCCCCGCTACGACCCGGAGGAGCTCCTCGGCCTGATGCCGGTGGACCTGCGCACGCCGGTCGATGTCCGGGAGGTGATCGCGCGGGTGGTGGACAGCAGCCGGTTCGAGGAGTTCAAGCCGCGCTACGGCCCCACCCTGGTGGCCGGCTGGGCCGAGGTGCACGGCTTCGCAGTGGGGGTGCTGGCCAACAACGGGGTGCTGTTCTCGGACTCCGCGCAGAAGGCGGCCCAGTTCATCCAGCTCTGCAACCAGACACACACCCCGCTGGTCTTCTTGCAGCACATCACCGGGTACATGGTGGGCCGCGACTATGAGCGGGGCGGGATCGTCAAGCATGGCAGCCAGATGATCAACGCATTGTCGAACTCGACCGTCCCGCACGTCACAGTGATCCTCGGTGCGAGCTATGGCGCGGGCAACTACGGGATGGGTGGCCGCGCGTTCGACACCCGGTTCGTGTTCCTGTGGCCGACCGCCAAGATCGCGATCATGGGCCCGAAACAAATGGCCGGGGTCATGTCCATCGTCCGGCGTGAGCGGGCCACCCGCCGGGGCGAGGATGTCAACGAGGAGGTCGAGGTCGCCATCACGCAAGCGGTGGAGAACATCGCCGAGACCGCCTCACGTGCCCTGTACGCCACGGGCCGGGTCGCCGACGACGGCATCATCGACCCGAGAGACACCAGGACCGTGCTGGCCATGGCGCTGTCCGCGTGCCACAGCGGCCCGGTCCAGGGTGCCCGGGGATATGGGGTGTTCCGGCTATGATCACCGCCCTGCTCATCGCGAACCGCGGCGAGATCGCCCGCCGCATCACCGCGACCGCCTCAGCCATGGGCATCACCACGGTCGCGGTGTACGCGGAAGGCGACGCCAATGCCCCCTATGTGCGCGAAGCCGACCGGGCGGTCGCCCTGCCCGGCCGCACCGCCGCCGAGACCTACCTGGACACCAATGCCCTGCTCGCCGCGGCGGCACAGGCACGTGCCGACGCGGTCCACCCCGGCTACGGGTTCCTGTCGGAGCGGGCAGACTTCGCCCGCGCGGTCATCAGCGCGGGCCTGACCTGGGTCGGCCCCCCACCCGAAGCCATCGAGGCCATGGGCGACAAGCTGGCCGCCAAGCGCATGATGGCCGAGGCGGGCGTGCCGGTCCTGCCCACCTTGGAGGTGGCCGGGGACGACCTGTCCGGCCTGCCCGGTTTCCCGCTGCCCGTGATCGTGAAAGCGGCCGCTGGCGGGGGCGGCAAAGGCATGCGGGTCGTGACCGGTTCGTCGGATGGCCTCACCGACGCTGTCGCGGCGGCCCGGAGAGAGGCGGCCGCCGCGTTCGGCGACCCGACGGTGTTCCTCGAGCGCTACGTCACAGACGCGCGCCACATCGAGGTCCAGGTGCTCGCCGACGCTCACGGCGAGGCCGTGCACTGCTTCGAGCGCGAGTGCTCCATCCAGCGACGCCACCAGAAGACCATCGAGGAGTGCCCGTCGCTCGCCGTTGACGACGACCTGCGGGAGCGGATGTGTGCCGCGGCCCTGGCCGCCGCCAAGGCAGTCGGGTATGTGGGCGCCGGGACCGTTGAGTTCGTGCTGGAACCCAACGGGGACTTCTGGTTCCTGGAGATGAACACACGCCTGCAGGTCGAGCACCCCGTCACCGAGGCGGTCACCGGCCTGGACCTGGTCCGCGAGCAACTCCTGGCCGCCCAGGGCCTGCCTTTGTCGGTGACCCAGGACGACCTGTCGGTCAGCGGCCACGCGATCGAGGCCCGCCTGTACGCCGAAGACCCCGGCGCTGGTTTCCTGCCCGCCACCGGGACGCTGCTCGACTGGCACCCGGCCACCAGCCCGGCCTGCCGATGGGACTCGGGCGTCGAGCAGGGCAGCGTAGTCGGCGTGGAGTTCGACCCGATGCTCGCCAAGGTCATCGCGCATGCCCCCACCCGCACCGAAGCCGCGCTCCGGCTGGCCCTCGCGCTGCAACGCAGCCGGATCCGGGGGGTGACGACCAACCGGGACTTCCTGGTGGCCACCCTGCGCCACCAACAGTTCCTCGCGGGGAACACGACAACTCACTTCATTTCCCGCAACCTCGCACAACTGGGCCGGCAGCCCAGCCAAGCGGAGCTGCACGTGGCCGCCATTGGCGCGGCTCTTTCCGCGCAGGGCGCCGCGCGGGCCGGCGCCCCCGTGCTGCGGTCCCTGCCGAGTGGGTGGCGCAACAGTGTGATGCCGCCCCAGCGGGCCGGGTACCGGCATGACGGCACGACCCTGAAAGTCAGCTACACCCGCCAGAGTGACGGCCGGTTCGCCGTACGGGTGAGCGAGGAGGCGCACCAGGGCGCGCAAGCCGCTGCCACCCCGTCGTCCAGCATCTCGTGGGGTACTACCACGGTTGGCGTGGTCGAGGTGGCCTGGACCGCGGACGGCTGGGTCGAACTGACCGGCAGTGGGCGGCGTCACCGGCTGCATGTGCTGGCCGACGGGCAACGGGTGTGGGTACAGGGGCCGGACGGCGATGTCGAGCTGACCGCTGTGCCCCGCTTCGGTGAATCAGCCGGTGGCGACGCCGTGGCGGGCGGCCTGCTGGCCCCGATGCCGGGCACGGTCCTGACGGTCCAGGTCGCAGCGGGTGACGTGGTCGAGGCGGGTCAGCTGCTGATGACGGTGGAGGCCATGAAGATGGAGCACCGCATCACAGCGCCGGGGGCGGGCGTGGTGGGCGAGGTCCTTGCCAGTCCTGGTGACCAGGTCGCCGCAGGTGACCTCCTCGCTGTCATCGGCGAGGCCCCATGAGCGAGCGGGTGGCAGGGTGAGCGAGCCGCTGCGTATTGCCAACTGCAGTGGTTTCTATGGTGACCGGCTGTCGGCCGCCCGGGAGATGGTCGACGGCGGGCCGATCGACGTTCTGACGGGTGACTGGCTGGCGGAGCTGACCATGCTGGTGCTCGCGAAGAACATGCTCCGCGATCCCGCGCTCGGGTACGCACGCACCTTTGTTCAGCAGATGGAACAGGTCATGGGCAACTGCCTGGACCGGGGAATCAAGGTCGTTTCGAACGCCGGGGGGCTGTCGCCGCAGCGATGCGCGCAGGCCGTCGCCGAAGTGGCCGACCGGCTCGGGCTCGCCCCGGTCATCGCCTACATCGAGGGCGACGACCTGACGGGACGGCTGGCGGAGCTGCGCGCCGCAGGCATGGAGTTCCGCAACGCCGACACCGGCGAGCCGCTGGGGGACCAGCAGGTCATCACGGCCAATGCCTACCTGGGCGGCTGGGGCATCGCGGCGGCCCTGGCCCGCGGCGCCGACATCGTCATCACCGGCCGGGTCACCGACGCCGCGCTGACCTGCGGACCCGCGGCGTGGCACCACGGCTGGCAGCGCGACGACTGGGACGCGCTGGCCGGGGCGGTCGTGGCCGGCCACGTGATCGAGTGCGGCGCCCAGGTGACCGGGGGGAACTTCGCGTTCTTCACCGAGGTGCCCGGGCTGGAGCACCCGGGTTTCCCGATCGCGGAGGTGGCTCGGGACGGGACAGCGGTCATCACCAAGCACCCCGGACACGGCGGCGCGGTGACCGTGGACACGGTGACCGCCCAGCTGCTGTACGAGATCGGCGGCCCCGCCTACCTCAACCCGGACGTGACGGCCCGGTTCGACAGCATCCAGCTGAGCGCGGCCGGCCCAGACCGGGTGCGGATCGCTGGCGTACGTGGTGAGTCCCCGCCCGCCACGGCCAAGGTCGCGCTCAACTACACCGGCGGCTGGCGGTCCACGCTGACCCTGTACCTGACCGGGCTCGATATCGAGGCCAAGGCGGCGCTGGTGGAGCGGGCACTGTGGGCGGGCGTCCCGGGCGGGCGCGACGCGTTCGACGAGGTCGACGTGTCGCTGCTGCGCACCGACAAGGACGACCCAGCGACCAACGCCGAGGCCATGGCCCAGCTGCGGATCACCGTCAAGGACCGCGACGAGCACAAGGTAGGCCGCGCCTTTGCCGCCCGCGTCACAGAACTGGCACTGGCGTCCTACCCGGGCATGTTCGGAGGCGCGCCCGCGGGTGCGCAGGCGTTCGGCGTGTACTGGCCAGTGAACGTGCCAGCGTCCGTGGTGTGCCAGGACGTGTGGGTCAGCGGCGAGAAGACGGTCGTCGAGCCCGTGCTCCCGCCCGGCCCCGCGGTCGTGGCTGACGTTACGGGCGCTGCGGCCCGGACGGTGCCCGACGGGCCGATGGCGCGTGTCCCGCTGGGCCGGGTGGCCGGGGCTCGCTCGGGTGACAAGGGCGGCAACGCCAACCTGGGCGTATGGGGACGGACCGACGAGGCGTACGCGTGGCTGGCGGGCTTCCTCACGGTCGAGCGGCTGAAGGAACTGCTGCCCGAAACCGCTCCCCTGCCGGTGCAGCGCTATGAACTGCCGAACCTGCGGGCCCTGAACTTCGTCATCACGGGACTGCTGGGTGAGGGGGTTGCGGCCAGCACCCGGCTGGACCCGCAGGCCAAGAGCCTCGGCGAGTGGCTGCGCGCCCGGGTAGTCGACGTCCCCGCTGGCCTGCTCTGACCCGACGCACCGGTAACGGCCCACCCTGCGCAGGACGTCTGCGGGGCAGCGCCGTGGGCGCTGCCCCGCAGACCGGCCCTCCCAGTCAGCGCATGGCCTAGGGAGCTAGCAGGGTCAGTGGCCCCGCTTTGGCGCGGGCGGGACGGAGGGGACCGCCTTGATCTGGAGGTACTGGGTGTAGGAGTCCGGAGCACAGATCTCATTGACCGTGTGCACGGTCAATACGGTGACCGGACCGGAGCACGCTGCGGGCTCCTCTCCGAGAAGCGCGCCCGTTGCCGGGTCGAAGATATCGACGGTCAGGTAGCTCGGATCGCCCGGCCTCCCGAACGAGCGCTGGCCCTGGACCCCCGGTTCCACCTCGCCAATGGCTATGCCAGGCTGGCCAGCACGGTCGGTCACGGCTCCTATGTCTACGAAGTCGGTATGCCTGGGCGGCTTGGCCACGATGCCCGCCATCAGCCGGAGCATGCCGGCCCGCGCCGCTGGTGGCAACGGTTCCTCCTCCATGTAAGAGACCGCATCGAAGTAGACCTGGAGGTCGAGCGGGTGTCGCGGGGGCACGACATTGCTCGGGCTCAGATCCCAGCTCAGGAACCGCCGCCGCAGGGCGGCCGGGGTGGTGGGCAGCGTGGCTGGGTTGTGTGCCAGCGTATAGGGGTAGGGCTTTTTCCACGCCGACCGCGAGATCGGAATGATCCCAGGAGGAACCCTGCCGTCCGGGTACCGCGTGACCTCTAGGGAGGCGGTGGGGCCTTCCCAGTCCTGCATGATTTGGAATTCGTGCGCCCGGTAGTCGAGGCCGTAGTGGGGTGGCCCGAGGTCACTCCCCCAGACCGCCGCCTTCGTGTACCAAACGGGTCCAAGCGCCGGTGGGGCCGGCTGGGCGGCGGCCCTGTCGGCGAGTTTGCGCAGGACCGCGGCTGCATCGCCCGGGTCGGCGGGCAACCCGTCATAGGTCAGGGCAGCGATCAGGCCGGGCTGGGCTGGGGGGATGGGGAACGGGACAGGCCGGCCCACAGTCGGATGGTTGTGTGTCGCCGGGCCAGCGGCCGTGCCAAGGATAAGGGCGGCAGCGACCCCCACAGCGATGGGCGCCAGTACCCCTCCCGCAGCCAGTGGCCGCAACCTCATGCCCGGGCTGGTGGGGCTCCTCAGTGCGGCGACGTACCGGAGCGCGCGGGGCCTGTGGTGCCGGCTGCCGCGTTCGTCGGCCACGCAGGACTCGAGTGCCGCCTGCGCCGCTGGCGACTCTGATCCAGGTACCGCCACGGCGCGCGCTGGGTCGGCGTCGCGGAGAAGCGTTTCGAAGTCCATCTCTGCCTTCCTAGGATTCGCTGGCCGAGGACGGGACCGATGCAACGGCTGGGCCCGGGCCGGTCTGGGACAGCTCCTTCTTGAGCTGCGCCTTGGCCCGGTGGATGGTCACCGCGACCGCATTGACGCTGCAGCCGAGCACCGCGGCCGCCTCGGTGTGTGAGAGCCCATCCCAGGCGACCAGCCGCAGGGTTTCCCGGTAGCGGGGGCGGAGCCGTGCCACGGCCTCACGCATGGACAGGTAGGCCAGGTCGTCCGCTGGTGCGGCGCTCGCCTCTTCGCGCAGCCGCGCCTCCAGGCGCTGCCGGCGCGAGACCCGGCGCTCGTAGTTTCGCAGGACACGCCGTGCGACGCCGTAGAGCCACAGACGGCCCGCGGGCGGCTCCGGGATGACGTGCCTGCGGCGCCAGGCCACCACGAAGACCTCGGCCACAATGTCGGGGACGTCATCGTGGCCAGCGGTGGTGCGGCGCAGCACGTAGGCGTAGATCGCCTGGTAGCAGTTCTCGTAGAGGGTGTGGAAGCGTTCTACTGGTTCCGGAGTCCCGCCAGCATGTTGCATGGCCACCACCCAAGTCGGAGTCACGCTAGTACATGGCCGGACCGGGCTGAAACCTTTCCATGGTTGCTCAGATGCCCTCGGCCCGCTTGGACGTGGTGGTGGGGTGGGACCGCCGCCATCCATTCCATAATGCTCAACTAACTTTCCTCGTGGTTTAACCGCGTTTGGGTGTGGCCGATTTAAGATCAGCCTCGCGTTGTATCAGCCTCGCGTTGTAATGGCGCGGGTAAGCCCACACCAATGAGTCCGCGTGGCTGACAGGCCGCGCACGGGGAGAAGGAAGCCTTCCATGAGAACCCAAGCACGAGCAGCCTTGGCGGGCTGCGCCGCGGCAGCGGCCCTGGTGACGTTCACCGGCCAGGCCCTGGCGGCTGGCAGCGGCCCCGCGGCCCACCGCGCCGGGCCACTCACCTGGTCGGTAGTGCCCAGCCCCAATCCGGGCACCGCCAACGACGACGTCTTCAGGGGCGTCACGTGCCTCTCAGGCAGCGACTGCACCGCCGTCGGGTTCTTCACTGCACGGAAGGGGTCGCTTCGGTCGGAGACCCTCGCCGAGTCCTGGAACGGGACCAAATGGTCCGTCGTGCCCAGCCCCAGCACGGGTGGCTCGGACTACCTCACGGGTGTCTCCTGCGTCTCGGACAGCGACTGCACCGCCGTCGGTGTCCACAACCTGGACAACGTCGCTGGCACGGTAAAGACCCTGACCGAGTCCTGGGACGGCACCGCCTGGTCGGTGGTCCCCAGCCCCAACTCGGGCAAGGTCGACCAACTCGAAGGCGTGTCCTGCGTATCGGGCACCGACTGCGTCGCCGTGGGCTTTTCGAGGGCCACCCCGCTCGCGAGCAGCCAGACTCTCATCGAGTCCTGGGACGGTACCGCCTGGTCGGTCGTGCCCAGCCCCAGCCTGGGCACTGACGACACCCTCAACAGCGTGTCTTGCCTGTCGGCCAGCGACTGCACCGCTGTCGGCTTCTACGACGCCGCGAACGACCTTGACATTGCCCTGATCGAGTCCTGGGACGGCAGCACCTGGTCGGTCGTGCCCAGCCCCAGCACAGGCATCAGCGACGACCTCAACAGCGTCGACTGCGTCACCGCCACCGACTGCGTCGCCACCGGGCAGGCTTTCCCCAACGGCGTGGGCGCGACGCTCATCGAGTCCTGGGACGGCACGGCCTGGTCGGTCGTGCCCGGCCCCAGCATCCGCGGCACCTTCGACAGCCTTGACGGCGTCTCCTGCGTTTCGGCCACGGACTGCACCGCCGCTGGCTCCGCCAACAAGAACAGCCTCATCGAGTCCTGGGACGGCACCTCCTGGTCCAAGGTGCCCAGCCACAACCCGAGCCCAGGCTTCAACAGCCTTCTCGGCATCTCCTGCCCTTCAGCGACTTTCTGCACCGCAGTGGGGGCCGGCACCATCACAGGGCCCGTGAGTTCGTCACAGACCCTCGTCGAATCCGGGACATCCCCCGCCACAGCGAAGTAAGCAGTCGAGCCACCTCAAGCCGCGGGGGCGCCGATCCGTCGGATCGGCGCCCCCGCGCTTACATGTTTTCCTGGATTCGCGCCGATCCGGCAGGGGCGTACGGTTTTGCCCTGGTGGGCAGGGTGGCCCGCTAGCCTCAGGAGGCGCAATCGTCATGGCCCGTTTCGGCTGGTGCTTACGCGACCCCGTCCTGGCTGACTATTCGCCCCCATTGTGCAGACATACGCTCAAGCACGCCGCTGGCGTGCCTCCGCCATATGAAAGGGGACACCGGTGGCTGGGATGATCCAATTCACCGACAACTACCAGGACCGCAGCACTAACGACGGGTACCAGTTCGAGTTCTACTGCAAGCACTGCGGCAACGGCTACATGTCGTCGTTCCAGCACTCGGTGACCGGGTTCGGGGGCCGGCTGTTGCAGCTCGGTGGTGACCTCATTGGTGGCGAGGTGGGTGCGCGGGCGTCGGAGGTCGGCTGGGCCGCGGAGTGGATGCGCGCTGGCACACGCGGTTCCACCCGTGACAAGGCACTCGCGCAGGCCGTGGATGAGATGAAGCCCTACTTCCACCAGTGCCAGCGCTGTGGGCAGTGGGTGTGCGAGCAGGTGTGCTGGAACGCCGAACGCGGCCTGTGCGTGAGCTGCGCGCCCAAGCTGGCCGAGGAGATCGCGGGCATGCAGGCCCAGGCACAGGTCAACCAGCTCAACCAGAAGATCCAGAGCCAGGACTGGACCCGCGACGTCAACTACCGCGACCAGGCGACGGGTGCATGCCCGTCGTGCGGTCAGGACAGCGGCGGCGGGAAGTTCTGCAACCACTGTGGCACGCCACTGGCCGCGGCTGACTCAGCGAAGCAGTTCTGCGGGAACTGCGGGACCGCGCTGAAAGGCTCGAAGTTCTGCGGCGAGTGCGGGACACCGGCCGGTTAGGTGGACCGGTGAGTACTGCTCAGTACCGGATCCTTGCTCCGGCTGGGGAAGAACGCGAGAACGGCAGCGGCGACATTGACGTCGTCCAGGGTGCGCTGGTGCTCACGCCGTCCACGGGGGCGGCGCTGCGTGTCCCGTTCGGCCAGATCGCCTCGGTCACTGAGCCGGAACAGTTCACGGTGCGCGTCACCCTGGCCGATGGGAACGCGGTCGAGCTCAGCCGGCTGGGCGTTATGCGCACCCAGCTGATCGCCGAGTTGCGCGACGGCTTGGGGGACGAGGCCGCATCGGCCAGTGGTGCCGTTGGTGAGGCAGCGGTCTTCCCATGCTCTTACGGGGGTGAGTGGGCCGAGGTGCATGTGTTCGAGGACGCGCTGCTGCTCATTAGCGCCACCGGGAGCGAACGGTTCAGCTTCTCCTTTGCCGGCGCGGTCGAGACCAGGGACTATGCCGTCACCGTGGCGGTGGCGGGCCGGGAGCCGGTGGTCCTGTCCCAGCTCGGGCGGAGGTGCGGCGAGCTGGCTGGGCTGCTGACCGACCGGCTGCGGGAGGCGCGTGGGCGGACGTCGGCGTTCCTGGCCTCACTGCTGCCTGGGCTCGGCCCGATGGCGCTGCGCGAGGCGGCTGGGCTGCTGCGCGACGGTGTGGCCGTACCAGCAAGCACACTGGACGCGATCCACCCGGACCTCACGGGCACACTGCTCCAGGTCGCGGCCCTGCCGGCCCGCCGGGACGCAGTCACCGACCTGGGGCGCCGCACCGAACTCGCGGTTGGGTTCAAGCAGGTGGTCTCGGTCCGCCGGGCCGCTGTGGGTGTGACGCCCTGGCATGACCACTCGGTCACGCCTGACTTCTATGGGCATGAGAGCCCTGGGGGCACATTCCGGTCAGGGCCGATGGGCATGATGGCTGCCTCCGTCATGTCAGCTGGGCCCGGCAGGCTGTTCGGGTTCGGCGACGGGTACGGCATGTATGGGGGCTACTGGGCGTTCCGCGCGCTCGGTGCCGGGATGAACTGGGCCGAGCAGCGGCCGATGACCGCCCGGCCGGACATGACCCGTGGCCTCCTGACACCCGAGACGGAGGACCTGGCGGCACTGACCACTGCTGGCGACTCCCCGACTGTGCTCGCGTTCGCGCTCGGCAGCCACCCCGGCCGGGTGGTCTATGAGGTGCTGAACAAGCCCGAGCCGATGACGTGGGTGTTCCGGGTGGACGGCCCGAACGGGCTCACCACCGTCAACCGGGCACTAGACGACGCCGGGTTCCAGGTGGCGGCCTCGGCAAGCCTGGCGGCCCAGCCGCAGCCCACGGGCGCGGCGCAACTGCTGGCCTCGTCACTGGCTGGCCAGGTACCCCACGACGCGCAGTGGCCAGCGCGGATCGCCGAACTGCTGGCGGACTGACCAGCCATGTGCCTGAGAGGAAACCACCATGACGCAGCCATCCGAAGGGGTCCGTGCCAGCGACGCCGACCGGGACGTGGCGGCCAGCGCACTCGCTGACGCCGTGGCATCTGGCCGGCTCACACTGGCCGAGCACGAACAGCGACTCGATACCGTGTTCACCGCCGTCACGCAGGACCAGGTGGCCGCGGTCACCGCCGACCTGCCCGCCCTCCCAGCCCGGCGCGGGGCACTCTACCGGGCGGTGGACGCCCACCGGTGCATGGTGGTCGGCGGGTCCGCACAGCGGGCCGGCCGCTTCCAGATCGGCCGGTTCTGCACGGTCACCGCAGTGTTCGGCCACGTAGACCTGGACCTGCGGGCAGCAGTGCCCAGCCAGGGCGAGGTCACGCTGACGGTGTGGGGCGTGGCCGCCCGGGTCAACGTCACCGTGCCCATCCACTGGCGCGTGACCAACCAGGTGCTCGTGCTCGGCAGCAGTCAGGCCATGCCCGACTGTGACGGTCATCCGCATGCACCGCTGCTGCGCCTGCGCGGCACGTGCGTGGGTGGGGCATTCCTGCTGACCCAGGGCTGAGTGCGGGGGCCGGCTGACCACGGCACCCCTGTGCTAACACTCATAGTACATATATAGTTACTCCTGGTTATCGACGGCTTGTTGTGGTTGCCGCGGTAAACGAGCCTGGAGGTGCTATGAGCAGCTCGTCTGTAGGCTTCGGCCCAGCGGGAGGAACGCCGGACTACCGTCTGCTCTTCGAGTCTGCACCGCCGTGCATGGCCGTGCTCGACGCCGACCTCCGCCTGGTGTCGGCCAGTGAGGAGTTCCTGCGGGCCACCGGGACCACGCGTGACCAGGCCATCGGAGCCTCGGTCTTCGACCTCGAACGGGAAGAACCCGGCAGCGTGGCCGGGGCCGCCAGCCACCTGCGCCCATCACTGGCACGGGTGCTGGCGGAGGGCGTGCCCGATGCGACCGCGCCGCAGATGGTCCTCACCCAACGGCCCGCGGAGCAGGGCGGCGGGTCCGAGGCCCGCTACCTCGCCACGGTGAACACGCCTGTGCTCGAGGAGGGCCGGGTGGCCTACATCATCCACTGGGTCCAGGACGTGACGGGTTATGTGCTGCCCCGCCAGGACGACGTGAACCGGATGAAGTGGGAGGCGGAGGAAGCCAAGACGGACTTCGTGTCCAGGGTGAGCCGGGAGGTGCGGACCCCGCTGAGTACGATCCTGGGCTTCGCTGAACTGCTCGCGTTCGGCAGCCTCAGCGAGGAACAGCAGATGCATGCATCCGCGGTGGTCACGGCCGCCAAGCGGCTGGCGTCGTTTATGGACGACTTCCAGTACCAGTCCCGGACCCAGGCCAGCGACCTCATGCTGCTGGAGGATGCGGTGCCAGCCGCGAGGGTCGTCACCGAGGCGATGGATCTGATCCAGCCGCTGGCGGCATCCCAGTCGGTCCACCTCGACCCGCCGACGCTCTCCGGTGTGCAGGTGTTCGCGGACGAGGAGCGGCTGTGCCAGGCCCTGGTGCAGCTGCTGTCGAACGCGATCAAGTACAACCACCCCGCCGGTGAGGTCAGCGTGAGCGTCTCCAGTCAGTCAGACGGATGGGTCCGGCTGAACGTGACCGACACGGGCCCGGGCATCGCCGAGGCAGACCTCGACCGGGTGTTCGTTCCGTTCGAGCGGCTGGACGCCGCGCTGGCGGGGGTGGAGGGGACCGGCCTCGGCCTGACCTTGTCCCGCCAGCTCGTCGAGGCGATGGGCGGCAGGGCCGGGGTGACCAGCACCCCAGGCGTCGGGAGCACGTTCTGGGTGGAGCTGCCCGCCGCACCGTCAGAACTGGGCTCCTCCGGCGCCGACCCGATAGCCGGGGAGACAATCGCGTACGCGTCTCCCAAGACGCTGATGTACGTCGAAGACATGGTGGACAACCTGCGGTTGGTGGAGCACATCCTCAAGCGGCGTCCGTCGGTGCGGATCGTCCCGGCCCTGCTGGGTCGCGAGGCCCTCGACCTCGCGAAGGCCGAGCACCACCCGGACATGATCCTGCTGGACAGGCGCCTGCCCGACATGTCCGGGGAGGAATTGCTGCGCCGTTTCCAGACCGACCCCGCAACCAGGGGGACGCCGGTCGTGGTCTTCAGCTCGGACACTGACGAGGAGCAGATCAGCCGTCTGCTGGCCGCTGGTGCCGTGGCCTATCTCACCAAACCCATCAAGGTCCGGAGCTTTCTGACCACCATCGACCACCTGCTTGGCTAGCCAACGTCAGCACCTAGCTACATAAAGTGATCAGGCTAATACATAGAGTTATGCCAACGGATAAGTCCTGCCACTCTTGGTTGGCCGGTGGATCGGCGGGCAGGGCCTTAACCGATGCGAGCCCATGCCCCCCAGCGCGTTGAACCACCCCCCGAGGTCGCGGTGGCGCAATGGCCCAATGGGCGCGTCGTCACCGATGGGCTGCCACCGCTGGTGGCGCTCGTGTGCGGTCTCGTGCTGGTCGCGGTCCGGGCGCCAGGCGGCGTGGGCGGTTTCTTCAACCCGGGTGTCTTCGCCCGCCGCGACGCTGGCCAGTACCTGAGCATCGCCAGGCACGGGTACCAGATGAGGTTCGACTGCCACCGTGCGCCGCACACCGTCCTGGCCCACGTCCATGTGTGCGGGAACGTCACCTGGTTCCCTGGCTACCCCCTGCTCATCCGGGTGGTGTCGGTCACCGGCCTGCGCCTGGCCGTGGCCGGGCTGCTCATCGCCTGGGTGTTCTGGTACCTGGCGCTGCTGATGGTCTGGCTGCTTACCGCCCCGGCGCCGGAGCGGCCCCGGACCGCATGGAACACGGCGACGCGCTGGCTCTGCCTGCTGCTGGCCGCCTTCTTCCCAGGCATGATCTACTTCGCGGCCGTCTTCCCGCTCTCCATGGCCGTGTTCGGGATGCTGGCATGCTGCTACTGGTCGGCACGGTCCCCGAACCTGCCACTTGCCGCGCTCGCGGGCGTCCTGGCTGGCTCGGCCTACCTGACAACGGTCGCGGTCATCCCCGGCCTGGCCATCGCGGCGCTCGTGGCAACGGACCGCCGGGCCCGGATCGCGATGTGCTTGGCAGCGGCCGGTGTCGTGGGCGGCGTGCTGGCCGTGCTCGCATACGCACAGGTGGCCGTGGGCCACTGGAACGCCTACTTCATCACCGAGCACGCCGAGTACCACCTTGGCGTGCACGACCCGGCAGCCACAGTCATCAACCGGTATGAGAGCCTCCTGCCGCTGCCTGCATCGATGGCTGGCCGCGCAGCCGCTGAGCAGGGGCTCCTGGTGGCGCTGGTGTTGGCGCTGGTGCTGGCGGGGTTCGTGGCCTGCGTCCGGGCCGGGCTGGAGCCCGCTGACATCGTCCTGGCCGTCGCGGTCCCAGGGCTGTGGCTGATTCCCTACTTCGGCGGCGGGCACGTGGCCATCTACCGGGCGGAGGCCCTGCTGGTCATCCTGGTGCCGCTGCTGCGTCGGCTGCCGGTCTGGGTGCTTGTCCTTCCGGTGGCGGCCGCCATCTGGGTGGCGGCCGCCATGGCCCCGGCGTTCTTCAGCAACGGGCTCGTGTGAGATGGCCTACTCGGCTGGGCGGGCCGCGGCGAACCGCTGGACAAATGCCAGCGCGGTCTCCGCGACCTCTTGCCAGCCCGCGTCGATGGTCAGCGAGTGCCCACGGCCGGGCAGCTCGGTGAGCTCGGTGACGGCGTCGTTGCGTGCCTGCTGCTTGCAGGAGGCCTTCGTGACCGCCAACGGGACGGTGTTGTCGCTGTCCGCGGAGAGGAAGAGCAACGGGCCGCGGGCGGGGTTGACGGTGTCGACCTTCACCTCGGTGCGCGGATTGAGGTTGGCGGTCGCGGCCTGGAAGACCGGCAGGCTCGGGGCGGGCACGGCGTAGGTCTCATACAGCGCCCTGGCCTCGTCCTCGCTGACCACGTTGGCAAAGGCGTAACGGAACTGCTCATAGCTCAGCGGCACGGCGCGGTGCCGGTTGGCCGGGTTGCCCAGTGCCGGGGACGCCGCCCGCACCGCAGACAAGGGCAGCGGCAGCACGCCGCGGAACGGCGCCGGGTCGATGGCCACCGACACGGCCGCCAGGCCCCGCCCAGCGAGGATCTGCGTCACCAGCCCGCCGAAGGAGTGCCCGATGACCGCGGGTTTCCTCGCCAGGGAGCCGATGATGGCGGCGCAGTGGCCGGTGATCTGGCCGGCCGACTTGCCAGCGAACACCTCTGGGTGTTCGCTGGCGTCCGTGACGGTCTCCGGGTCATCGGGCCAGCCGGGTGTCAGCGCGACATAACCGGCGTCCTCGAACAGTTCCGCCCAGCGGTCCCAGCTACTGGGCAGCAGCCACAGGCCGTGGACGAAGACGACCGGGGTGACCCCGGCCGCGTTCGCGCGCTCCACCTGCATCCACCTCGGCTTCACGTGGGTCACCGGGCTGCGGGCCGGTTTCGTACAGTACGTGAGTGCCACAAAGTCGGTCTGCTAGCCGGAGTGTGGCGGCATCGGCCTGGCGGCTGCTCATTGGCCCGCCGCTGCGTGCACGAGACATCGCCAGCGAGCAGATCACCCCGGTGGAAGGGCTGTCGGCTCTCTCCCTGGACGCGCTGACCTCGGTCGCCTACGGGCCGGAAGCGATCATCGCGGTGCTGGCCCTGGCCGGAGCGGGGGCACTGCACCTGGTCCTGCCGATCACCGTGTCGATCGTCGTGCTGCTGGTGGTCCTGGTGTCCTCCTACCGGCAGGTCATCGACGCATATCCCGGTGGTGGCGGCGCCTACGCGGTCTCGCTCGAGAACTTCGGGCCCCGGGTCAGCCTGCTCGCTGGCGCGTCGCTGGTCGTCGACTACACGCTCACCGTCGCCGTCTCGATCGCCGCTGGCGTAGCGGCGCTGACCTCGGCCTTCCCGGACCTCACCCGCGCCACGGTGCCCATCTGCCTGGTCATCCTCGCCGTCATCACCGTGGTCAACCTGCGCGGCCTGGGTGATGCGGCACGGGCGTTCCTGCTGCCCACCATGGTGTTCATCGTCGGGCTGCTTGTCATCATCGGCATCGGCCTGGTCCACTCACTCGCCCGGCACGCCCCGATGCCGGGGCACCCGCTACTGCCCACACACGCGCTGGAACCGCTGGGCATCCTGCTGGTCCTGAAAGCATTCTCCGCCGGCTGCAGCGCACTGACCGGGGTGGAGGCCATCGCCAACGGGGTGCCCCTCTTCAAGCAACCGCGGGTACGCCGCGCGAAGCGGACCGAGTTGCTGCTGGGCGTGATCCTGGGCACGATGCTGCTGGGTCTGGCCGTGCTCGCCAGCCGATGGCACGTCGGCCCCCGCTCCGGCCAGACCGTGCTCAGCCAGATCATGGCGATGGCGGTCGGGCGGACCTGGGCGTACTACGTCATGTCACTGACCATCACGCTTGTGCTGGCGCTGGCGGCCAATACTTCCTTCGGCGGCCTGCCCGTCCTGGCCAGCCTGCTTGCCAAAAACCACTATCTCCCGCACGTTTACTCGCTGCGTGACGACCGGCAGGTGTTCGCCTCCGGTATCTGGACCCTGGCGGTCTTGTCGGGTGCACTACTCGTCGCGGTGGGCGGCAACACACTGACGCTGATCCCGTTGTTCGCTATCGGGGTGTTCACCGGCTTCACGCTGTCGCAGAGCGGGCTGGTCGTGCACTGGCGGCGCACCCGGCCGCGGCACTGGCAGTACCGGGCAGCCCTGAACGGCCTGGGCGCGGTCACCACTGCCGTGGCCACCGTGGTGTTCCTGGTGACGAAGTTCACCGGGGGCGCCTGGGTGGTGGTGGTCGCCGTGCCCGCGTTCATCGCCTTGTTCATGTGGGTCCGCCACTACTACGACCGGGTAGGCCAGGCTCTGGGCATCGGGCAGATCCCCGCCAAGCCGCAGCCGCGGCAGCGGGTCAAGGTGGTCGTGCCCGTGATCGGGGTGTCCAGGCTTGCCGAGCAGGCCATCTCGAGTGCCCTGTCGATCAGCTCAGACGTGGTGGCCGTCACGGTGGTGCCGCAGGAGGCCGAAGACGACTCCGGGCGGGCCGCTGAGGTCCAGGAGCAGTGGGCACGCTGGAACCCCGGTGTCCCGCTCCGGGTACTGCCCACCGAGTACGCCTCAGTCGCTGGGCCTGTTGTCGCGTTCGTCGACACACTCCGCCGCGGTCACCCCGATGACGAGGTGCTCGTGCTGATTCCCGTGGCCCTGCCCAGCAAGCTGCGCTACAGCTTCCTGCACAACCACCTCGACCTGGTCCTCTCCCGGGCCCTGCGTGCCTGCCCGGACGTGGCCGTGGCCCGCCTGCCCGTGTCGCTGGACGGCTTGGCAGACATGGGCGGCGACAACGTCCCCCTGGTCGAGCCGACCGCGAACCCGGCGGGCACATCGGAGGGGTAGTGGACGCTGGCGCTAGGAACCGGCCGACCGTCGGGCAGCCAGGTCGCGGGGGGTGACAAAGGCGGTGAGCCGCGCCTGGCCCCCGGTCAGGTCATGCCAGGTTCCGGCAGACTCCAGGACCGCGACCGCAGCGGTGGGGAACTTCTGTCGCATCCGTTCCAGGTCGCCTGGACCTGCGCTGCCGGGCGCCGGTCCGGCAGCGGCGCCGGGGCCCGCCGCGAGCAGGAGGGCCAGATCCTCGATCGCTGGGTTGTGCCCGATGAGCAGCAGCGTGCCTGCTGCAGGCGGAACCTCACGGATCAAAGCCAGCAGTTCCATGGCTGCTGCTTCGTAGATCCGGGCATCGAAGGTGATCGGTGGCGCGGCTGCCAGGCCGGGCTGCGCGAACTGCCAGGTCTCGCGGGCCCGGCGAGCTGTCGAGCACAGCACCTGGTCGGGGACCAGGCCAGCCTCACGGAGCCAGCCTCCCATGAGAAGAGCTGCCGCAATGCCACGCCGGGCCAGCGGCCGGTCATGGTCGGCAACGTCGGGCCAGGCCGACTTGGCGTGCCGGAACAACACCAGGGTGCGGCCGGGGTCTTGTGCCATACGGACAGCTTGGCAGGATGATCCCGGCCGGGTGGGCTGCGGGTGGCTCATCGGCGCTCCGGGGTCAGCGGGCTGCTGGGGCGCGAGGCGCCTGGATCCTGGTTTCGCGCACGCTTTCTGCCATTTCGGCCTCGCCGGCCGCCGGGCTCGCCGGCTGGGCGGGCAGGAACAACACCGCCAGGACGGCCCCCACCGCGGCAACGCCCCCGGCCACGAGCGCGCCGACGCTGAGGCCCCGCAGGAACGCGTCGGTGGCCGCGTGGTGCAGTGCCTGCCCGAGGGCTGGATGGCCAAGGGCCGCGATCCTGCCCACAGCCGTGTAGGCGGCACCGACGGACTGGTGCGCGGTCGCCGCGACCCGGGCAGGCAGGCCCGCGGGCATGGTGGAGGCCAGCCGTGACCCATAGATGGAGGCGTAGACGCTGCCGATCACGGCCACGCCGAGCGTGCCGCCCACGAGCCGGGTGGAGTCGTTGACAGCCGAGCCAACCCCGGCCTTGCGCCGCGAGATGGCGCCCATGATGGACTCGGTGGCGGGCGCTGAGGTCAGCCCCATGCCGAGCCCGTAGACCACCATCTGCGCCGAGATCACACCGTAACTGAGCGTGGCTGTCGCTGTCGCCGCCACCCAGCCGTAGAACCCGGCCATCGCCACCAGCCCGGTCGTGACGATGAGCTTGGTCCCTGCGCGCACGGCGAGCTGGGTCCCGGCTACCGATCCGGCGCCGACCGACAGCGCGACCGGGAGCAGGCGAACGCCGGTCGAGAGCGGGGCATAGCCGCGGACGAACTGGAAGTACTGGGTGATCAGGAAGATGAAGCCGAACAAGGTGAAGAACGACACCGTGACCGCGCCGCTGGCCGCGCTGAACCGCAGGTTACGGAACAGCCGCACATCGAGCATGGGGTGCGCGGCACGCCGCTCCGCAATGACGAACGCGGCGAGCAGGACCGCCGAGCCGGCAAAGCCGGCCACGCTGCGCCCGGCTGCCCACCCGTAGCTGGGTGCCTCGATGATGGTGAAGACCAGCAGGGCCATGGCCGCTGACGACAGCAGCAGGCCGGGGATGTCCGGAGCTGCCGCCTCCGGGTCCTTCGACGTGGGAACGGCGAACGCGGCGCCGATCACGGCCACGGCTGCTACCGGTGCCATGGCAATGAAGATGGACGCCCAGTTGAAGTGCTCCAGCAGCCAGCCGCCCACGATCGGGCCCATCGCGATGGCCACGCCCGCGACCGCGCCCCACAGGCCGATGGCGCGGGCACGTTCCCTTCGCTCGGTGAAGACGTTGGAGATCAGCGACAGCGTTGCCGGGAACGTCATGGCTGCGCCCAGCCCCATCACCGATCTGGCCGCGATGAGCTGTGCCGGGCTGGTGGTGAAACCGCCGATCAGGCTGGCGGTCCCGACCACGGCGAGCCCGGCCAGCAACATGGCTTTGCGGCCGAACCGGTCAGACAGGCTGCCGAAGGTGAGCAGCAGCGCCGCGAAGACGAGGTTGTAGGCGTCGACCACCCACTGAAGCGCAGTGGTGGTGGCGTGCAACTGGCGCACCAGCGCGGGAAGCGCCACGTTGACCAGGGTGGTGTCCAGGTTGACCAGGAATGCTGCCAGCAGCAGCGCGGCGAGGATCATGGGCTTTGGTCGCATAGTTGAGATACTCTATCTACTAGTTGAAAAAATCAACTAATTACTCTTGAAGGTCAACCAGATCTCGGTATCCTGTAGCCATGCGCAGCTATGGTCAGTACTGCTCGGTCGCCAAGGCGCTCGACGTCGTCGGCGACAGGTGGACGATGCTGGTCATCCGGGAGCTCCTGCTCCGCGGCCCGTGCCGGTACACCGACCTGAAGAACGGGCTGCCCGGGATCGCGACCAACCTGCTCTCGGACCGGATCCGCGAACTCGAAGCCGCAGGCCTGATCACCCGGGAAGACGCTCAGCCACCTATCGCCACGACGCTGTTCCACCTGACGGATGCGGGCGAGCATCTCCGGCCGGTACTCGACGCGATCGGCCAATGGGGTATCAGGTACATGACTGACCGCGCGGAGGACGACGAGTTCCGCGGCCACTGGTTCGCTTTCCCGGTCTCGCTGTTCCTGCGCGACCGCGACCCCAGTGGACCACCGGTGTCAATCGAGCTCCGCGCCGCCGATTCCCCTGTGGTCATCGAGGTATCCGGCGGCTCGGTCCACACCCGGCTCGGCAGCGCCGCAGCACCTGACCTCGTCCTGGACGGCGAACCGCAGCTAATCCTCGCCCTGTTCTCCGGCCATCTCAGCGCCGCCGAAGTCGTCGGCCGCGGCCTGCAGGTCAGCGGCAACGCCAGCGTGCTGCACCGCGTCCTGCCCCAAACCAGCGGCTATTCCGGCGGGGAGCTTATCCTGGACCGTTCTTGCCCCGCCGGGTTAGCATCGCAGGTGGTATCGGCTGTTTCCGCTGAGTTTCGCGGCCGTTTTGGCAGTTCTTTTCGGCCACATAGGGAGCCTGCTTGATGCGACACCTTGTCTTCCTCACCGTCACCGCCTTAGCCACCGCGGTCGGGGCACCGGCAACTTCCCTGGCGGCTGCCTCCGGAAGCACGGGACAGCACAGCGCCATCACCATCACGTCAGATTCCGGATTCACCGCACCCGGTTCACCGACCGGGTGTGCCTGCGTCACGGCGGGAGACGGGACTCCCGGCAGTCCTTATGTGATCGGCCCGTGGGCGGTCACGGCTCCCAGTGGTGGGTCGAGCGGGTGGGCGGTCAAGGTCGACGACTCCGGTGGCGGCATCACCAGCTCGTTCACTATCAGCGGATATCCGCTATCTACTCCGGGGTTCCGTTCACCGACCCGGTGATCGTCTTGGTGGATGTCAACAACCCCGCCGGGACGGCGATTTCTAATGTGACCGCCAACGAGGACGGACGTGGCGTGGAGCTCGATTCTTCGTCGTACGTCAACCTGGACCAGCTGGACTTCAACAAGATGACCGGGAACACCCTGTTCTTCAATAGGTCATCCCATGTCACGCTCGCGAACAGCAAGCTCAAGGCGACCGCGGACGGGCAGGTGCCGCACAATTCGGATGGCCTGTACGCGGTGGACTCCGCCTACCTCAGCATCGGCGGTGTCCCCGCCTGCCCTAAGAGCCAGGCCTGCAACTCCTTCGACTACGACAGCGGCTGGGGCGTGTACCTGCAGGACACCCACGACGTCACTATCGACCATGCCTCAGCGAACGCCGACGACACCGGCGGGTACGTGCTCGACAACGCCTGGAACGTGGACCTTGGCAACAGTAACGCCCAAGCATCCGGGCCGATCTGCATCACGCTGAACGGGCAGAAGACACACACCGGGTACTACTCCGACATGCAGGGCGGCCTGTTCCTCGTGAACGGGTCACACGACAACGCCATCCATGACGACCAGTTCGCTGCCGACAAAGGCTTCGACATCGCCAGCGGCGGCAACGGTTCCTTCTTTGACCCGTGCGCGCACGCCAATCAGCCCTTCAGCCCAGCCGAGGCCCCGATGGGCAGCGGTAACACGTTCACGAACGTCTGCTACGCCGCAACCGACATCGCGAGCCTGGAGCCTGCCCAGCCCTGCAGGTGACCTCACGCCGCACCGCTCCTGCTGCGGGCTGGTGCGGCGGTCATGCGTCGAAGCTGCCGTGACGCCCCGCGCCATCGGCGAACCTGGCCGCGCCAGCGGTTACCTCGCTGCCCAGCACTCCCAGCCCATGGGCGAACTCCGATGCCAGTGCGGCAGGCTCAGCAAGGCCCTCCTGGTCCAGCACTGACGCGCGGTCGCTGCGCAGGCAGGCCTGCGGGAAGGCGGCAAGCCGCGCCGCGAGTCCCTGCGCAGCGGCCAGGGCCTGGCCGGCCGGCACGACACGGTTGGCGAGCCCGATCGACGCCGCCTCCGCCGCGTCGACGGGCCGCCCGGTGAGGATCATGTCCATTGCCCGGCTGGTGCCGATCAGCCGGGGCAGCCGCACCGTACCGCCATCGATCAGCGGGACTCCCCAGCGCCGGCAGAAGACGCCGAACACCGCGGTCTCGTCCGCGACCCGCAGGTCGCACCACAAAGCCAGCTCCAGGCCACCGGCCACCGCGTACCCCTCGACCGAGGCGATCACCGGCTTGGCCAGCCGCAGCCGGCTGACACCCATCGGCCCGTCACCATCCGGGCTCACCCGGTTGCCGCGCTCGGTCCCCACCGCCGTGAGGTCGGCACCTGAGCAGAAGACACCACCCTCACCGTGCAGCACGGCAACGGCGGCATCCGGGTCCTCACCGAACTCGCGGAACGCCGCGGCAAGCAGGGCGGCGGTGGGGCCGTCTACGGCGTTGCGGCGGGCAGGGCGGTGCAGGAACACGGTAGTGACCGGGCCTGACCGCTCCACCCGAACCGCCTGATCGGCCATTTCGTCCTCCTTGGCCCTCCCGGCCGGGCAGTGTGCCCGTGCCCGCATCCCTGACACCCATCAAACCGGGCAGGGCGGGATGCTATGGCGGCCACCCGTGTAAGCCGGTGTTGACAGGAGCGCATTGTGGAGTGACGATGCGCCCAACTCCTCAATGCGCGCAGTTATCCGCACAAATGGATCAAATGCGCCCAGGGTGTTTTCAGCGGTTCGCCAGTCCGCCCTGGAGGTTCGGTTCATGAAGACAACGAGATCCATCCAGGCCGGTAAGATGGGCGGCTTTCGCCGTCCGTGGCTCGTGCTCGCCGGCGCACTGGTCGTGTGCCTGCCGCTTTCTTTCGTTGTGCAGGACACCGGGGTCACGCGGGCGTCGGCGGACCTTGCGCCCGCTAATTCTGTGCCGCAGGTAATACCGAAACCTGCCGCCATGACAGTGGGGCAGGGCACCTTCACGCTTGCTTCGACCGCGAGCATCGTGGTGCCCACGGGATCGTCGGCCGCGATGCCTGTCGCGCAGGACCTGGCTGCCTACCTGCAGCCCGCGACCGGTTACTCGCTCCCCGTCGTGACCGGGACCCCGAGCAGCGGTGATATCGAGCTCATCCTCGGCGACCCGGGAACGCTGCAGGGCGACCCGGACGGCGAGGGATACCAGCTCGACACGACGACCACCGGTGTCACGCTCGAGGCGATCACGACGCACGGCCTCTACAACGGCATCCAGACGATCCGCCAGCTGCTGCCAGCGTGGATCACCAGCTCGTCCGTTGAGCCAGGGCCGTGGACGATGCCGGTGGTGCAGATCACCGACTTCCCGCGCTACACCTACCGCGGCCTGATGCTCGACATCGCCCGCCACTACGAGACACCAGCGGCTGTCGAGCAACTGATCGAGCAGGCCGCGGCATACAAGATCAACGTGCTGCACCTGCACCTCAGCGACGACCAGGGATTCCGCATCGTGGTCAATGGCTTCCCCAACCTGACCACGATCGGCGGGCAGGGCTCGGTTGGCACCGGTGGCCGGACCATGGACCCGGGCGGCTACTGGACACAAGCCGACTACCAGGCCGTTGTTGCCGACGCGACCGCGCATTTCATGACCGTGGTGCCCGAGGTCGACTCGCCGGGCCACAACAACGCGATCATCATGTCCGAATACAACGACACAGCCAACACCCTGCTGAACGGCCACCCGGCCGACATCAACTGCTCGGCGCACAATCCGCCGGTGTGGGACTACACAGCGGATGTCGGCTACAGCGCGCTGTGCCCTGCCAGCACCAACACCTGGGCCATCATGACCGCGATAATCGACCAGCTCACGGCAATGTCGCCGGGGCCCTACTACGACGTCGGCGGCGACGAGGTGCCTACGACGCTGCTCAGCCAGTCCCAGTACGCCTCGTTCATCAACCAAGAAGCCGGGATCATCCAGGGCCAGGCCAAGACGGTCATGGGCTGGGCCGACATCGCCGGGCCCGGCACCAACCTCGCCAGCCCGTCGGTCGCCGAATACTGGAACCCCGCATCCGGAACCGCCAGCGGGACCATCACCGCCACCGAAGCCGTGCAGAAGGGCATGAAGATCGTGATGGCGCCCGCCAGCCACGCGTACCTGGACCAGAGGTACAAGAGCAAAGTGCCGCCGACGCTCGGCATGACCTGGGCATGCAGAAAGGGTTGCGATGTCGACCAGTTCTATAACTGGGACCCTGGCAGCTATGTGACCGGCGTGACGGACGCGAACGTCATCGGCGTGG
>DASYYE010000404.1:0-6324 GCA_035946955.1 Streptosporangiaceae bacterium
CCAGGCCCTGCCCCATCGTGTGTGCCGGGCGGGTCCGGACGCATCCCATTTTCCGTGGGGTGCAGCCTGGGAACCGTGCCGGGTGGGCTGTTGGGCTGGCCGGACTCTAGGCTGGGTCGGGTGGACCGGGTTTTCACGATCGAGCAGGCACGCAAGCTCATGCCGGATGTCCTTACCAGGGCTGACGAGTTGGTGGCACGCCGCGCTGACCTCGTGGACCTGCAGACAAGCCTGGAAGAGGACATGCCGTCCCCGCTGGGTGGCATCCCCGAGGCGAAGGCCCTGGAGGCCCGGATCAGCGAGCTGCTCGGATGGTTCAGCGCCCAGGGACTGGAGGTGAAGGGGATCGCTCCCCTGCTGCTGGACTTCCCAGCTCAGCTGGATGAGGAGTTCGTGCTCCTGTGCTGGCTGGAAGGTGAACGGGAGCTGGGCTGGTACCACCGGCCCGAGCTCGGGTTCGCCGGGCGCCGGCCACTGCCCGACGGGCAGGCGTAAGTCAATCATGGACACAAGGCACACAAGAGGATCAAACTTAGAAATGTGAGGATAGTGGTGACTCGGGTCTCGGCGAATGGGGTAGTCCGCCGGGGCGTCGTGGTTACCGACGGGGGGGCGGATTCCCGCCAGTGGGAAGAGATGGTGAGGTCGGCGGCGCTGGATGTCCCTCCGCCCTACCACCCCCAGCCGGGCCGCGCCGTCTACATGGTCAGCATCAGTGGTCCTGAGCTGCTGGTCGACGGCCCCGCGGTGGTGGTGAGCGAGGACAACCTGGTCGGGCCATTGCGTGACCTCGTGGACGAGGTGCTGGCCGCGGACTCCGTGCCCGGCCGCCACGAGGCCAGCGCCGCGACACCCAACCTGCCTGCTGGGCTGTTAGCCGTCCGTCCTGGCAGGGCGGCGGAGCTGTCAAACGGTCTGGAGCTGCCCGTCCTCCAGGTGGAACACCTCGTCGGCGACGTCGGTGAGTTCTGCGTCGTGCGTCGCGACCAGCGCGGTCACGCCCTCCGACCGCACCACTGTCCGGAGCAGCCGCATGATCTGCCGGCCGGTCTCGGTGTCGAGCTGGCCGGTTGGCTCGTCCGCGATCAGCAGCTTGGGGGCGGCAGCAAGTGCCCTGGCGATGGCGACCCGCTGCTGCTGGCCGCCTGACAGCTCGTTCGGCCGCTGTCTCACGTGGTCCGCCAGGCCGACGACATTGAGCAGCAGCTGCACCCTGTCCTCACGCTGACGTGGCGGTGTGCCGGTGATCCGCAGCGGGACGCCCACGTTCTCGGCCGCGGACAACATCGGGATCAGGCCGAATGACTGGAAGATAAAGGCGACCGTACCGCGGCACATCATCAGCCGGTCGCGTGGGCTCATCGCCGTGACGTCCTGACCAGCTACCCGCACCGTGCCCCCGGTGGGGACGTCGAGCCCGCCGATGATGTTCAGCAGTGTGGTCTTGCCTGAACCAGACCGCCCACGCACCACGGCCAACTGGCCGCTGGCGACCGCCAGCGAGACACCCCGCAGCGCGTGCACAGTGGTGTCGCCGCTGCCGAAGCTTCGGGACACCTCGTGTGCCGACACCATGTCAGCGCTGGTCATCGGCTTGGCCTCCGTCCGTGGCGGGTGTGTCCGGCCACACGCCGATGTGGTCTGCACTGGCCTCCAGCCGCACCCGGTTGGCCATGCCGAGCGGCTCGGTCATGTCACGGGGCAGCTGGATCCGGCCCGCCCGGTCCATCACCGCGTACTCCACCACGTGGTGTTCCGCCTCGCCTGCCGCCCCGGCCCTGGCCGTGCGCAGCGTCTCGCTGCTCGTCCGCCCATCGCGGATCGCCACCGTACGCCGCACCTGCGCCGAGACTGCCGAGTCATGCGTCACCACCAGGATCGTGGCTCCCAGGTCACGGTTCGCGGTCTGCAGGGCGGAGAACACATCCTGCGCACTCGCCGTGTCCAGCTCACCGGTTGGCTCGTCAGCAAGGAGCACCCGTGGCTGGTTGGCCAGTGCCACCGCGATGGCCATGCGCTGCTGCTCCCCGCCGGACATCTTCTCCGGTGTGCGCTCGGCGCAGTGGGCCACGCCGAGCGCCTCAACGAGCGAGCAGGTGCGCCGCGCGCGTTCGCGTCGGCCGAGGTGGCCGAAGCTCATCGGCAGCATGACGTTCTGGCGTCCGGTCAGGTAGGGGAGCAGGTTGCGGGACGACTGCTGCCACAAGAACCCCACCACGCCGCGCCGGTAGGCGAGCCGCTGCCGGGCGTTCATCGCGGCGAGGTCGTGCCCGTCGACCTGGACCTTTCCCGCGGTGGGGGTGTCGAGCCCGGCGAGGATGTTCAGCAACGTGGACTTGCCGCTGCCGGATGCCCCCACCAGTGCGGTCAGCTCGCCCTGGCCGACCACCAGGTCCAGGCCCTGGAGTGCCTGCACCTCGATGCCGTCCCCGGCGTAGATGCGCACCAGCCGGTCACAGACGATGAGCGCGCCTTCGCCATAGGAGACGCGCGCGCGGCGGGCTTCGTCGCCAAGCTCCTCGATCCCGCTGGCTGGCGCGAGCGAGTTCCCGGCGCTGCCGGGTGGGCGGCTGGGCGCCCCGCTGCTGGTCACTGGTTCCTCGGGCATGTCACTCCATTCGCAGTGCGCGGGCAGCACCGCGGCGGCTGGCTATGAGGGTCTGGACAGCCATCGCGGCGAGCGCCAGGACCACCAGCCCGGCAGCAGCCACCGCGAGCGCCACCGGCTCGGCGCGTACGGGTACGCCAGTCCCGGTCCCGGTCAGCGGAGAGAGGTTGAGAGACGGCCCGATAAGCCGGGCCAGTACCCAGGCGGACGCGCTGCCGCCCACCACGGCCGCCACGACCAGTGGCAGCGATTCGGCGACCACAAGCCAGCGGGCCTGCGTGTGGGACAGGCCCATCGCCGTGAGCCGGGCCAGCGTCAGCTCCCTGGTCCGGGCGCTGAGCACCAGTGCGATCAGCAGGACAACCATGGCGAGCCCGGCAGCGGTGACGGCGCCTGCCACCAGGGCCACACTGCCGCCGTGTGGCAGCGGCTGAGCGGCCAGCCCGGCCAGCACATGTGAGCGCAGGACGACGGTGGCGCCAGGGAGGGTCCGGCTCACCACCGACTCGAGCGCTCGCCCGTCGAGGCTGGGGCCGACCGCCAGCATCAGCGTGGGGGGCGGTGGTGTGGCGCCAAATGCCCAGGCCGGCACCACCAGCACGGCACCGGGTGGCACGCCTGGGACGCCACTGACCCTCCCTGCCACGCGGATGGTCAGCTGGTCCTGCAGCCCCACCTGCAAGCCCGTGATCGCCCCGCCGACCTGTGCCGCTGCCGCATCATTGGCCAGCACCGGGACCGGTGCGCCGGTGTGCCTCACGGTGAGTGCGGCAGCCGGGAACCTGGGCGCCGGGGTGTCCGCGACCAGGGCCGCGAACTGGGCAGGGTCGACCACGGCGACGCTCAGCGCTGGGCTGTTGGCTGGCGAGCCCACCAGCACCGCGACCGCGGCGCTGCGCCGCACTCCCGGCACCTGAGCGATCTTGCGCTGGGTTGCCAGGTCCAGCGGCTCGTAGGAGGGCGTCGCGTCCACCACCGCGTCCGCCCCGGTCTGCTGCCAGGACGCGGCCACCTGACCGCGCAGCACAGCGGCGTGCACCATCGCCCCGAACGACACCACTGCGAGTCCCAGGGTCAGGGCGAACACCGGCAGCACCACGCCCGTGAGGCTGCCAGCCGAACGTGCCAGCCCCACATAGACCGTCACCCCGCGCCGCGCCCTGGCCAGCCGCAGCAGCCAGCACACCAGGACCGGGTAGCAGCGGATGACCACGATGGCCGCTGGGACCGCGATGAGGACCGGTGCCGCTTTGCTGAGGAGGTCGCCACTGGTGGTGCCCAGTCCTTGCGCGTGCAGCACCGCGAGTGCGCCGACCGTGAGGCCGACCCCGGTGGCTTCCACGATGAGCCGCCGCACTGCCGCCCGCCTGGCCGTCACCTTGGGTGGCGGTGGCTTGCGGGCGCGGGAGCGGTGCGTGGACACCACGGCCAGCGGCAGCCCGGCAAGCGCCACCAGCAGGACCGCGCCGCCCAGCCACCACTCCAGTCGCTCACCGCCACCCGGTGTGAGGACCACCGCCACGGCCGCGCCCACTGCCGCGGCGGGCAGTGACACGGCAGCGTCTCCCCGCAGCGCGAGGAGGGCAAGCTGGCGCAGGGACGCCCCACGGGCGCGCATGACGGTGAACTCGCTGTTGCGGTGGGTTGCCACCAGCCGGGCGCCGAGCAGGACCGCCACCCCGCCCATCACCGCCAGGCTCACGAAGAGCAGGCCGAGCACGCTCTGGACACCGCTGTCCTCCTGCACGAACGCGGCGAGCGTGCTGGTCAGCCCGCAGGAGGTGTAGACATTGGTGGGCTGGTTACCCGTGCTGTAGTAGAGCTGGCTCGCCAGCGTGAGCCCCTTGGTCAGGCTGGCTTGGAGCGCCGCCGCCTGGTTGGCCGTCAGGTGGCTGACACTGAGCGGGAAGTCCCATGTCAGCTGCATGCGGAAGGTGTTCAGCAGTGACTGGACCGCGGGGAACTCGGCCGTGCTGACGAACACCCCACCAAGCCAGGAGGTACCGCCGCCCTTGCACGCGTTCTGCGTCGGCGCGGCGGCATCCGGGTCCAGGGTCCAGAACGCCGAGCCCGCGTCCCGCGGCTGGATGATCCCGGTGACGAGCAGCACGACCCCGCCCATGCCCAGGCGGCTGCCCGGTCTCAGCCCGAACCGGGCCGCGGTGGCGGGCGTCACGGCGACCTGCAGGGTCGCCCCCTGGCCGGGTGGGCTGGCGGTGGGCAGACGCCCGGACGCCAGCCTGGCGTTGCTCGCCAGCGTGTCGCGGTAGAGGACTTCCATCTCCGGGGGACCGCAGGCCCCGTGGACCGCGCGGGGCCCGGCCCCAGCCACCGTCATATAGCTGGCGGCCAGGCCCGACCAGTCCGCCCCCCGGGTCAGCGGCAGCCCGGACCTGGCCAGCTTCCAGGCCAGTTCGTCGCGGGCCCCGCCGAGGCCGTAGGCGCGGAACGGCCCGTTGAACACGGCGTCATAGGTGGTGTAGTCGATGGTCACGACCACGGACCTGGCGAGCGCGGTGGTGGCGGCGAGCGAGCGCTGGAAAGCGCGGCTCCGCACACTGAGGCTGTCTCGGGGGCCGGCCACCGCGACGAACACGCAGACGAGCACCAGCAGGCCCAGGCTCACGCTGGCGGCGGCGCCCGTGCCGGTCAGCGCCGTCCAGCCGTTTCTCAGCCCGCGGGCCAGCCTGCTCACAGTGCCTCCGCATTGCGCAACTGTGGCGCCGGGTCAGGCCGCAGCGCCACGGTGGCCGCCGCCACGGCGACTGGGGCGGCCGCGGCCGCGACCGCGATCAGCGCCGCCCAGCCCAGCGGCACTTCGACCAGCACAGGTGGGAAGGGGACCGCCGCGGCGGTGGTGAGGGTGTCCGCCGGGACCACCAGGTGTGCGATGAGCAGGCCCGCCAGCAAGGCCGGTGCCTGCCGCTGGCAGGCTCAGCATCAACTGCTCCAGGCAGAGCTGGCTGGTCAGTTCCGCCCTGGACACACCGAGTGCCATCAGCAGTGCCCGCTGCACCTGCCTGGACCGCAGGCTCGCGGCCACGCTGACCGAGAAGCCGAGGATCGCCAGCAGCGCCGAGGCCGCCGCGATCACCAGTGCCGCCTGCGCGGGCGCGACCGACAGCGGGTTGGTGAGCAGGGCCGTTGCTTCGCGTGCCCGAGAGGCTATTGCTGAACCAGTTGGCAGGCCGGCCGGGATCTCCCCGCCGCGCGTCCGCAGCCACCGCTGGGACACCGGCAGCGGGGCTGCCTGTCTGCTGGCGAGCACCTGCTGCAGCGTCGCGAGGTCCACGACCAGCGCCCCCGCTCCGGCCAGTGACTGCCGGGAAGCCGGTCACCGTGGCGACGACCTGGAGGGGGACCGAGACGCCGTTGACGGTGACCGGGACGATGGCTCCCTGGCCGACGTGGGTGGCGTGCAGGAACGATGATGTCGCGATCGCGGGGATGACCTTGGCGTGGGTGGGCGCGGCCAAGGACAGCACCCCCTGCAGATCCCCTTGGGTGTACCCAGTTGCCTGCATCACTGTGGACTCAGGGTCTTCACCAAGCAGCAGGTGCAGCGACACTGCCCCACCCGTGGCGTTCGCCCGGGTCAGCACCTTGGGCTGCACTCCCTGGCCGACTGACCCGGGTGACGCGTAGCCGACGGCGGCCAGGCTCGTCAGCTCCGGCGAGGAGAGCGCCGCCTGCCATGACGCCAACGCATCACCCTG
>DASYYE010000405.1:0-29909 GCA_035946955.1 Streptosporangiaceae bacterium
GGCCGGTAGTACAGCAGGCGGCCATGGGGGAGGGCAACTGGTTTACCGGCGGAGGAGACCGGAGCCGTCACCCGATAACCAAGGGCTGGACTCACTCAGGGCCACGGCGACGCGCTCATACAGCGGCAATGTTCCGGCGGCGTCGACCTCACCGATGGAACGACAACCCCCGGACCCTCCACCTGGCACAACAGCACCGAGGAGATCCCCGGCCGACTCCTCGGCTACTGCCGCTCAACAAATAGCGAGCGCTCCAACCTGACAGGACACTGGCCGACGTTGGCCGCCAGGTCTTGATAGGGCAGGGGTGAGCCCGTCCCACCGTGCGTCGGCGTTGCAGCGTTCACGCCCGGTGGGGCGGGCGGCGAGGTCTTCGACGTGGACCTGCCACCCCGCCCGTAAGCGGCGAGATGGTCCAGGGGCATGTCCTTGGGGGAAGGTGGATGTGTCTTGCTGTGCGACTGTCGTTGAGAGACGCTGGCAGGAGGAGAGAGGGGCGGGACTCGAAGAGCGGGCAGCACCTGCGCTTGGGCCTGGGTTCGCCGGCTGGGCGTAGGGGCGCCATGCCCCTCGGCGCGGATCCTCCTGCGGTGGAGTGGTTGCATGATAGATCCCACGCTAATCTTCAGCGGCCTTTGCCCAGATGGGTCGAGCTCCCAGTCATACGCCTCGAGCGGCCCGATCGGCACTGCGTTCGGTAACTATCTCGGGGTCTGCTACATGAGCCAGATGCAGCCTCAGACGTACGGGCTAGTCGATTTCATGATCTGGCCCGGATGGGGTGGCTGGGAGGCCCGTAGCAACATTACCAACCTGTGGAAGTTCGACACTGGCGTCGCACTTGCCATGACCAATTCTGAATGGGCGCAATTCCCCTGGCGAACCGACATCCTGGACGCCGACCTTGACGCCATCTACGAGATCAAGCCTGTCCGCAGCGCCGACGCCGGGCCGCCTCAGCTCGCTCGCTACCAGCAACAACTGCAACTGTGTGCCCCGAAAACGCCCGATGGGACACGCAACCGGAACTGGCAGGGCGGCGGCGCCGGTGACCCCTGGGACCCCCGGCCCTACACGCTTGTCATGGGCAGCGGAAGTGGCCGGATCTGCGCCATCTGCCCGTGGCTCGACCCGGACACCAAAGGACTGATCCTTTATGACATCGTCTGCTGCACTATCGGCGATGAACTGAACGCTGCCGCCTATTTGACAGCAACAAAACTGGCCCAGCTCCCAACTGAGCTCCAGAGCTTTCAGCCGACGATACAGAAGTGGATCGGCGACCAGCTCCCGCTGGCTCCTACGGGCAGCATGTACGTCGTTCTGATGCCCCGGAGGTTCTACGAAGCCTTCGTACTGATACCCCGGGCGATGAAGAGCGGGCATGTGCGGCAGGTGGACCGCCTGCTTGAGGCCAGCTACGGCCCGCAGCCGGGCCCGGTCCTCACGGCGCTGGTGGTGGAGACCTGGGTCGCGGGTCATTTCCTGGCCGGCCCTGCCGCTGACATCCCGATGTGGGCTTCGGGCTGGATAACCACAGACGAACTCATCCGCCTGTACGAGAGACAGGCACTCGCGGGCCTGACTGGAGCCGCGGCCGTAGCCGTGGTCGCGGTTGCGGTGGCCGCGACAGACGGCGCAGCGCTGGCAGCCCTCCCGGAGGCGGCGGAAGTACCGGAGGTGCTGGAAGTCGCTGAAGAACTCGAGGCCATCGAGACCGTCACGGCCCCACCTGAGACACCCGTCGGGTGGCCCGGAGAACCCGTGCCGGAGCCAGCAGGACCGAGCCTGTTCCAAGACGGCGTCGGCGCCGGGGAGGCGCTGGAGGTTGGGCGGTCATTGCCGCCATGGGTGATCAACCCGCCCACGGCCGGCGCGGGGCCGACGGTCAATGCCGGGCTTGGCATGATCGGCGCCTTCCTGATCGGTGCGGTGACGCCAGACGCGCAGGCTGGCACGGGAGGTGCTGCGCCTGCGGGGACGGCTCTGATCGGGGCGGATCGGGTGTTCCTGGTGCCGGCCGAACTGGTGACACCGGCTACCGGGACACTCGCGGTCGACCAGAAGGTGGACTTCGGCGGGGGAACCTACTACGTCGGCGGGTTCGTCACCGCGAGCCCGGCGGGTGGCCCTTAGGTGCGCCGTGAGTGACCTGCTGAGCCTCTTCGCGGCAGAGCTGAAACGCCTCGTGTCGCCGCTCGCGCTCGCGGCGGACAACGACGTTGCCCGGGCGGCGTTGTTCGGTGCGCTTGGGTGGCGACTGGACTCACTGACCGGGTTCCCCGTCAACACGCTGGTGACCACGCTGGGGACCATCGCAACCGATGTCGAGACGCTAGCCACCGCCGTGGCTACGCCCCCGCAGAGCCTGGCGGACATCACGGCCCTGACTGGCAAGATCGGGCAGAACATCGACGCCATCCGGGCACTGTCGGACCTCGCCTCAGACCCGAACCTGGCAACTCCTCCAGCGGTCACGCAAGCCCTCGGTGCCCTTGGTGAGGACCTCCTGGATTTCCTGGTCGGCGAATACCTCTTCAGGTACCACCCGGTTGCCCTCCACGTGCTCGAACTGCTCACGCTCGGCACGCCACCCGACATCAGCTCGCTGACGCCTGGCATCACCGGCAGCGGTACGCAGCCTGTGCTGCGCTATCCCACCGCAAGGGCAACGCTGAACCTAGGGCGGCTGTCAGCGTTGCTGACGGACCCAGTGGGCACGCTGCGCACCAGTTACCTCGGCGCGGGCTTGAGCACCCCCGATGACGCCCGCGCGGCCGCGAACCTCATCTTCAGCCGGGTGGCCCCGCTCCTCGCCGCGACCGGCGCGACCGTCACCGTCGGCATCAACCAGCCCGGAGCCCCTGCGGGGCTGGACCCACAGCGTGCGCTGAGCCTGCAATACCGGTCACCGGACAGCTCGGCGTCCACCGGCGTCGGTGCCCTGCTGCAAATCCTGGCACAAAGCGAAGGCGGACCCGGGCTCAGCGTCACCCCCTCAGGCGTTGTCAACGCGACATGGAACCTCCCGACCTGGACAGTTGACCTGACGGCGTCCGCGGCGATCGGCCAGTTCATAGTGGTGGCCTCCGGGGCAACGCTGCAGCAGGGCTCCGCCGCCGCGTCGCTCAGCCTCTCGGTGGAGTACCTCGCCGCGGACAACGTCCCCGCGGCGGTCATCGGAGTCCCGCTCGGAACCTCCCTGCAGATCGGCTCGGCCACGGTCACGGGCCAAGTCGCCACGTCCGCCAGCGGCCAGCAGGTCGGCGTCGAGTTGAAGCTGAGCAACTGCGTCGTCGCCCTGGCATCCGGCGACGGCGACGGCTTCCTCGCGACGGTCCTGCCAGCGGACGGGCTGACCACCAGTTTCAGCCTGGACCTCGGCTGGGCGACGAACCGTGGCGTCTACCTGGGGCCTGGCACGGGCCTCAGCTGCACTGTCCCGGTCAATACCCTGGCCGCCGGGTTCCTCCTCATCGACAGCCTGGACCTGGCGATCACACCTGGGACCGGCGGCTCCGTTGGCGTGGTTGCCGCCATGACCGGCGGGCTCACACTCGGGCCCTTCGCCGTCACCGTGAGTCAGGTCGGCATCGAGGCGCAGGTGTCCTTCCCTCCGGGGAGCGGCAACCTCGGGGTCGCCAACCTCGACAAGCTCGGCTTCAAGCCGCCGGATGGCCTGGGGCTCGCACTCGATGCGGCGCCGGTGTCCGGCGCGGGTTTCGTCGCCTACGACGAGGTCAACGCGCGGTATCTGGGCGCGCTGGCGCTCAGCATCGGTGACGTCGGGATCTCTGCGGTCGGCGTCCTGGACACCAGGCTGCCTGGCGGCGCACCGGGGTACTCGCTGATCATCGTGGCCTCGGCAGGCTTCCCGCCGGTCGAGCTTGGGTTCGGGTTCTCGCTGGTGGGCATCGGTGGCCTGGTCGGCGTGAACCGCACCACGGATGTGCCGTCGTTGCAGGCGCTGGCCCGGGCGGGCACGCTCGACAGCCTGTTGTTCCCGGCTGACCTCGCGCACCGGGCGCCGCAGGTGGCGGCGAGCCTGGAGCAGGTGTTCCCCGCGGAGCAGGGGCATTTCATCGTCGGCCCCGCGGCGCGGGTCGAGTGGGGCACCACCGGCATCATCGACGCCGAGGTCGGCGTGTTCATCGAGTTGACCGACAGCGGCGGCGGCCTCACGCTGCTGCGCGTAGCGCTGCTCGGCTGGGTCCACTTGACCCTGCCGGACGCCGTGGACACGGTGGCGGACCTGACGCTGGACGTGCTCGGCGTGGCCGACCTCACGGCCAAGACCCTCAGCCTGGACGCAGGGCTGCGGAACTCCTCGATCGCGGGATTCCCGCTGACCGGGCAGGCCGCGCTGCGGGCCTCCTGGGGCACCAGCCCGTCGTTCGTGCTGGCCGTCGGCGGGTTTAACCCGCATTTCGCCGTGCCGGCGGGTTTCCCGGCGCTGCAACGGCTGTCGCTGTCGATCGGCGGCAACGACCCGCGCCTGCGGCTGTCCGCCTACCTCGCGCTGACCTCCAACACGGTGCAGTTCGGCTGCTCGGCCGACCTGTACGCGTCGGCGGGACCGGCGGCGGTGTCCGCGTCGCTGAAGTTCGACGCCCTCATCCAGCTCAAGCCGTTCGGGCTGGCCGTGGACCTGACGACCGCCGCCACCGTGCTCCTGGGCGGCAGCCCGGTGCTGTCGGTCGGCCTTGACCTGCACGTCAGCGGCCCCGAACCGTGGGTCGTGACCGGATCGGCGAGCTTCCAGATCTTCCTCTGCAGCTTTACGGTGCCCATCGCCATCACCGTCGGGCCGCAGCCACCGCCGCAGCCACCGCAGACCGTGGACCTGGACGGCAACCTGACAACGGCGCTCGGCAAACTCCAGAGCTGGCAGACCGGGCCGCCGGCCGGGCGGGGGGTAGTGACCGTACGCGGCCAGAACGGCGCAAGCACCGCCGTCCACCCGCTCGCGACACTGACCGTGCGGCAGAGCGCGGTCCCGCTGGAGCAGCGCATCGAGCGTTACGGCCCGGACCTGCTCGACCAGCCGTGCACCTACCAGATCACCGCCGCCACGGTCCAGGTCACCGGGGGAGTGGCTGGCGGGACGGCACCGCCAGCCACCGACGTCACCGACTTCTTCGCGCCAGCTCAGTTCCTGACCATGACCGACGCGCAGAAGCTCTCCGCGCCGCCGTTCGAGCCGATGGCGGCCGGCCTCACGCTCGGGTCGGCGGCGCTGACGCTGCCACAGAGGGGGACGGCGGCCACCGTGGTCGACACACACTGCCCGCTGACGTGGGACATGGTCCTGGCCGACAGCCCCGACCCGACGACGGCCGCGGCCTCCGCCGTGCCCGCGGCGGCTGCGCCGGCCAGTCCCGTGACGCTCCCGGACGCGCTGCTGGCCGCCCAGTTGCCGGGCGCGGCGGCAGCGGTCAACGGGGCGCTCGGCCGCGGTCAGGCCCGCTACGCCGCGCCGGGCAGCGGGATCGCCGTGAAGCCGCCGACCTACGCGGTCGTCGGCATGGGCCTCACCGCGCCCGGCGCCACCCCGGTGCTCACCATGGAGGTGCCCAGCGCCGCCGCCGCGGCCGGCTCCCTGCCAGCGGGCGCGGCGGCCGGCCAGGCCGGGCAGGTGGTCTACACCTCGGAGGTGCCGGGTTCATGGGCACTCTGACCTTCCTGCCGTGGGCGCGGGCGGGTGCCGGCGCCGCGGTGAACGCCGCCGCCGCCACCATGGGCCCCAGCCGGCTGGCGTTCACCGCCGACCTGACGGTGACCAAGACGCCCGACACCGGGACACCCAGCACGCTGCCCGTGGGCGTCAGCATGCAGATGCTCGGGCCCGGTGACGTCCTCGGCTTCGCACCCGGGCAGGTCATCCGCACCGAGCCAGCGGACGGCGCGACCGGCGTGGAACCGGCCCTGTTCCCAGCGGTGGAGTTCAGCGAGCTGACGCTGCCGTGGCTGTTCACCCCGGCGCCGGAGAACGCTGGCTGGCCCGGTGCCCCGGCGCCCCCGCCGGGCAGCCACCGCCTGCTGCCCTGGGTCTGCCTGGTCGTGGTCCCCGACAAGGACGGCATCACACTCGACACGTCCAAGAGGACGCTGACCATCGCAGCACCGGCCGATGCGCGGCAGGAGCTGCCGGACCTCAGCGAGGCATGGGCGTGGGCGCATGTGCAGTACGCAGGCAACCTCGAGGCCGACGCGGCGGGGTCAAGCGGCCAGCCCGCGAGTGCGGCGCTCGTAGCGGGCACCCTGGCGGGCAGCGCCGGCGCGGGCCTGTCCCGCCTGCTGAGCCCCAGGCAGCTCGTACCAGACATGCGCTACTTCGGCTGCGTGGTCCCCACGTTCATGGCGGGGCGCGTTGCTGGCCTGGGCGGCAGCCCCGGCCCGGCGGCCGGGCCGGCCTGGGACGTCAGCCCCGCCGGGGAGGCCAGCCTCACCCTGCCGGTCTATTTCAGCTTCACCTTCACGACCGGCGTCGGCGGCGACTTCCTCTCCCTCGCACAACAGCTCGCGCACCCGCCCCAGGTGCCCGCCGCCCCTGGCACCGGCCTCGGCTCGCGCACCCTCACGGTCAGCGTCCCGGCCACCGCGACCACGCCCGCCACCACCGTTCCGCTGACCATGGCGGGCATGCTGGAGCCCATCAACGCGGTCCAGCCGGCCGACCCGTCAACCTTCGCGACGGTGCAGCAGTGGCTGCAGGCCGAGCTCACCCCCACCGCGGGCACGTTGCCGCAACTGCGCCCCACTCTCTACGGCGCGCCGCAGGCCGGTATCAGCCCCGCCAGCCTGATGACCGGCTTCGGGCAGTTGCCCGCCTGGTTCACCACGCTGAACTGCGACCCGCGGCTGCGCGTCGCCGCCGCGCTGGGCAGACGGGTCGTGGCAGCGGAGCGCGAACCCCTGCTGGCCGCCGCCTGGGCCCAGGTCCAGCAGGCGCTCGAAGCCAACGCGCTGCTGGCCAAGGCCCAGCTCGCGCGCAGCGTCACCAGCCGCCAGGCAGCCAAGCACCTGCCAGCGGACGACAGCCTGACCTTCCTCCAGACCACCTCGCCCCACTCCAGCCGCGTGCAGGCCACCGCGCCGACGCCGGGGGGCGCGGTGGTCGGCAGCATCTGGAGCGTCGTCCGCGACCAGCAGGCCGACCCCAGGCTCGCGGCGGTGGCCTCCGCGGCGTACCGGCGGCTCGCACGCCCCCGTGGCCCGCATGCCCGTCACACCGCGGCCCCCGCCCCGCCGCAGGTACTGATTCCCGCCGCGCAGCTCACACCCGCATCCCCGGCGTTCGACCCGGGGCAGACGGTCGCACACCGGGTCTTCGCCGAACGGGTCCTGCTCCCGCCGCCTGCGGCCACCGCCGCGCAGGCCACCGGCCAGGACGAGATGCGGGGGTTCGCGGCGCAGGTGAGCTACCCCTTCGGGATGGTCACGCCGCTGGAGCAGGTCAGCCTCGAAACGGTCCTGCCCGGCGCGGACACCATCCCACCCAACACCGCCCTGGTCCTGAAGAACAACCCGGCGCTGATCGCCGCCTACATGGTGGGCCTCAACACCGAGATCAGCCAGTTGCTGACCTGGCGTAGCGTCCCCGCCGACCCGCGGGCCACCCCGTTCACCTACTTCTGGGACCAGCGCGGGCAGGCCGCTGGCGGGCCGGACATCCAGCCCATAGCAGGCTGGCCGGGCAACGCCGCCCTGTCCGCCCAGGTCGCCGCGAGCGCAGGCAGCGTCTTCCTGGCGGTGCGTGCCGACCTGCTGCGCCGTTATCCGAGCACCGCGGTGTTCGCAACGCCGGCGCAGCCGGTGAGCGGTTCGGCCGGGCACACGATCACCCTCAGCGCTGCCAACATCATCCAGCCAGCGTTCACCGCCTCGCTGCCACCAGACCTCCACTTGTACGCCTTCCCAACCATCACCCCTGCCGAGGCGACCGGGGTCCCCGGGTACTTCTTCGTCTTCCAGCAGCAGGCCAGCGAGACCCGCTTCGGCACCGACCTCCTGACGAAAGCCAGCCTCGCTGCCCCGCCGGGCAACTACTGGACCGTCTCCTCGCTGGTACCGAAGGGCGCGGCGCCGCCAGCGGAGGCCGCCGCGGTCGCCGCCGCGGTCCTGATGCTGCCGGGCCTCGTGGCCATCCACGCACGACTGCTGCAACTGGCCGGAGGCTGACCGTGGCACTGGAACTGGAGACACAGTCCCGGCAGGCGGATGTGAACGCCACCCAGCAGGTGGCTGCGCAGATGACGGCGCTGGCGCCAGCCCTGGCCCAGGCGCTCGGGACGGCGAACCAGTTCGCCGCCAGCATGGCTACCGGCGCTCAGCAACTCGCGGCACTGGAACCCGGGGTGCATGACCTGACCTCAGCGATGCAGGCGATCATCTCGGCCCAGCAGATCGAGCAGAGCTTCCAGACTCCCACGCCGAACCCGGCGGTCAGCCAGGCCGTGCAGGCCTGGAAGATGGTAGGCAACCTTGCGCAGCAGCGGTACTCCTGGCTCCTGTCACGCTGGCAACAGACCCACCGGGAACAGCCCTCAGGGACGTCGATCGCTATGGCGGACCCGCTGGTGGCCGGCCTCAATGCCTACAGCGCTGCCACCGCCCCGCTGGCCGGGGAGATCCAGGCACGGGTCCAGTTCCCGCCGCCACCCGCGCCGGGCGGCGCCACCGGGCCGGCCGCCGTGGTCGCATGGCTGCAAACGTGCAGCCAGCAGCTCTCCGGCCCGGCAACACAGATCACAGCAGCCACCACCCCGCTGGGCAGCACGCTGTCGTGGGCGAACCTGGGAACGACCGCGGCGAACGTCCTCGCCAGCGAGCAGGCCCTGCTCGCCGCGGCCCAGCGGGTGGCGGCGGCGCTGACGGGCCCGGTGGCCCCCGCCAGCCTGGCCGGCCTGCTCGCCGACCTCACTGCCCTGCGCCTGTCCGCCTGCCCGGACCCCATCCAGCCCGCCGACCGGGCGGTCTACGGCCAGCGCATGGCAGAGCTGGTGCAGGCCCTCCCCGGGCTGCTGGCGGCCCCCACCGGCGCCGCCGCCCCGACCGTTCCTCCCGCCACGGGTCCGGCCCCCCCGGTGGCACCCGTGGTCATGCTCCCGGTCCGGCTGGAGACCCGCGCGTTCCCCGTGGCGAGTGGCGGGACCGAGTTCCGCATCCGGGTCTACGTGGACAGCGTGCACGTCAACGCCCACGACCCCCGGCTGACCCCAGACGAGGCCCTATGGGGGCAGCGGCTCCGGGCGGCGGCGCCAACAGCCGCGGAATGGGCACAGGCCGCCGCCCGGTTCGGGCCTGCCCGCGCCGCCTACCTGCTCAACCCCGAGCCGAACGCGGGGACACGCACCGGTCCCTGGGCGCAGGCCGCGACCACGGCCGCGCTTCCCGACCGCTGGCTGGCGGTCGGCTACGGGCCGGACGGCGTCGCGATCGGCGCTGCGCTGGGCGCGCCCATCACCCTCTTGCTGCAAGTGGGACCCGACCCCACCGTGACCCCGCCGGCCCCGGCAAGCGGCGGGCTGGCGGTGGATCCCGGCATCGGCTGGATGGTCGACTTCGGCGAGGCGGTCACCGCAGGCATGGGCCTCAGCCTGTTCGTGGACGGCGGGGCAGCGGGCACACCAGCCGCTGGCGCGGCCACCGGCAGCCCGACGCTGTCCCGGCTGCTCGTCGTCGGAGTGCGGACCGGGGACGCCACACAGACCCTCACCGGCCTGCTCAACGCCCACCACTACACCAGCGGGCTGGGCCTGGTGAGCTACGGCACCCCGACCAACAACACCAGCGAGGCGCCCTCCGGGTTCACCAGGACCGACCCTGGCTACGCGAACAGCTACGCGCAGGAGGTGCTCAGGCCCGCCGCAACCGGGGACGCGGCCCGGCTCGCCGCGGCGCTCGGCGTCCCCCCGGGTGTCTTCGCGGCGGCAGCACCAGCCCCACTCACCGAGCAGCGGGACCAGCAGGCGATGACCGCCGTGACCTGGCCCGCCACCTGGGGCTCGTTCCTGCCCCTGGCCGGCATGGGAACGACCCTGGCCGGGTCACTGCGGTCCTGGGCCGTGGCCTGGGTACGGCCCGGCGGGCCATTGCCAACGCTGCGCGTCGGCCCGCGCCCGTATGGGATCCTCCCGGTCGTGGACCTCGCCGGGTGGGTGGCCGACCCGGCCTACCCGTACGACGCGGCCGGCGGTGAGGTGGCCGGGGTGGTGCGGGGCCTGGTGAGTGCCTGGCTGGCGGCCGACCCCATCGCCAGCAACCCCGACTTCGACGCGCTCCTGGCCCGCCAGCCGGTGAGCGCCGAGGCCTGGGGGCGGTTTGCCGGGATCATGCCTGGCTGGCTGCAGCCAAACTTCGACCTGGGTGTCACCAACACCCTCATCCAGGCCAGCATGAATGCCCTGCCCGGCCAGCTCGCCCAGATCGGGACGGCCTGCGGGCTCGGCGGCCCGCTCACCTGGCCGGCCGGACTCGTCGTGCTGCCGGACCCGCTCGCCCCGGCAAGCCCCTGGCCGCTCGTGGCCCCCGACGGCGCCATGCCCTGGGCGGCCGGAACCGGCCCTCCCGCCATGCCTGCCGCATACCTGGCCAGCCTGCTGGCCGGCACCTCGGCGGCACAGCCAGCGGCGTTGCTCGATTTCGTGGCCCGCCAGTCCTGGGCCGGCACCCGGGGCCTGCCCGGCGGCGGGTGGGTGTTCGCCCCACGCGGCAACCTGGGTGACGTCCCCGAGCCGCCGCCCCCACCGCCAGCGGACGAGTTGCACGCCGCCACCGGTTACCTTGCCGGGCGGGCAGCCGCTGACTTCAGCTCGCTGTTCGGCGGCGCGCTGGACATTGCCGGTTACCGGCTCGACGCCTGGGTCACGGCCCTGGCCACCAGCCGGCTCGGCCGGGTGCGGAACGCCCCAGCGGCCGGGACGTTCGTCGGCGGCTTCGGCTGGGTGGAGAACCTGGTGGCCCGCCCTCCGCTGGCCCCGGTCGCAGTGCCAGCCGAGCCACAGGCCCTCGCGGACCCGGCCAACGCGGGCTACCAGCAGGCCCCAAGTCTCCAGCAGGCCATCACCGCAGCCGTCCTGCGCAGCGGGTACCTCACCCACAACCCGCTGACCGCTGGGTCGCCACCCCCGCCGCCCGGAGCGCCGTTCGCCATCGACCTGTCCTCCCGCCGTGCCCGGCTCGCCGGCTGGCTCTTGGACGGAGTGCGCCAGGGGCAGCCACTGTCGGTGCTGCTCGGATACAGGTTCGAGCGGGCCTTGCAAGAGGCCGCCCTGGGCAGTCTTATCGCCGCGTTCCGGCAGGCCGCACCGTACAACCCGGTGGCCGTGGCCGGAGGTGGCGCCACCGCGCCCACCGAGGCGGCCGTCCCCACCGACGTCGTCGACGGCGTCGCGCTCTACCAGCTCACCCAAGCAGCTCAGCAGCCACCGCCGCTGCCGTCCCCGCTGACCACCACGCAGTGGAACCAGGCGCAGCCCGCCCTCACCGACCTCGCCGAGGTGATCGACGCGGTCTCCGACGCCGTCACCGCGCAGGCGCTGCACGACCTCCTCACCGGCGGCACGACGTCGGTGGCCGCCACCCTCGATGGCGTGGCCAGCGGGGCGGTCCCGCCACCCGCACTGGCCTTCCTGCACACCCCGCGCACCGGCATCGCCGTCAACCACCGCATCCTCGTCCCGGTACCGGCCGGCCAGCCATACCCGCCGCCCCACTGGCCCGCGACCCCACGGGGGCAGGCGGAGCCGGCGCTGACCGCGTGGGTCGCGGGCCTGCTCGGTGACCCGGGCCAGGTGACGGCGGCCGTGACCCTGCTCGGCCAGACAGGCGCGCCGCTGCCAGGCCAGCCAACCACGATCACACTCGGCAGCCTCGGCCTCGGCCCGCTCGATGTGGTGGCCCTGGCCGGGCAGCCCGCCGAGCTGGAACGGCTGGCCGTGTACTCAGTCATCAACGCCCGCCCGGCAACCGCCCCGCCCGCCAGCGGCGGCACGCTCGACGGCAACCCAGCCGGGGCCGCCCGGCCGCTGTCCGCCGTGCTCTCGGTCGCCCGGTCGGCGGGCCAGTTGATCGGCACCGGCCGCGGCGCCGACGCCCGTGACCTCTCACCGGCCAACACGGTCAGCGACCCAGGGGCGAACCTCAGCGACCTGGCGGCCAGGGTCGCCGCGGCGAGCGCGGCGCTCGCCAGCGCCTGGGCCGCCTTCCAGGCAGCCCTGCCCGGCGACCCGCACCCCGGGTCGCCGCAGGCCGCTGGCACCGGCGTCCCAGCAGGCGCCGTCCCCGCCACCCTGGGCGCCGCCCTCCTCGCAGCCGTCATGATGGGCATCCCCGCGGCCGCCCCAGCGGGGGCAGGGACCGCCGCCCTCCAGGCGCTTGCCAACCAGGCCAGAGGGGCGTGGTCCGAGGTCTACCAGCGGCAGTCAGCGGTCGCCGCGCTGGAACCCCCGGCAGGTGCCGATCCCGCGACTGAGCTGGCCGCACGGCTGGCCCAGCTCACCGCCGCCTTCGGCGGCGGGTTCCGCGCCCTTCCCCAGGTGACCACCAGCCCACCCGGCCTGCTGGCCCAGGCGGCCGCGCTGACCGGCGCCGCCACGGCCGACCCCGGCCAGGAGCCCGACGCCTGGCTGGTCAAAGTAAGCCGCGTACATGCGCCGGTCGCCGACCTCCTCGACACCTGCTGCGCCGCGGAAGCGCTCGGCACCGGCCCGCCGCTGGCGCTGACCGTGGCTCAACTGCCCCTGCCCGCACCGAGCGCGCCCGGCACCGCCCCTGCGCCCGCGCCGTGGGCAGGCCTGCCGTTCACCACCCCACCCGCGGCCAACCTCCTGTCGCTGGCCATGGTCGCGCCGCCGCCCACCGGCATGCTGTCCGCGCTCCTGGTCGCCGACTGGGTGGAGGTCATCCCCAGCCGGACCGAGACCACCGGCCTCACCTACCACTACGACGCCCCAGACGCGCAGGCCCCGCAGGCCATCCTGCTCGCCGTCCCCGCCAACCCCGGCGCGACGGCCTGGCGCTACGCCGACCTGGTCAACACCGTCGCGAGCGCGCGGGACCTGGCGCATGTGCGCGGCGTCGACTACCTGGACCTGCCGGGCACCGCGCGGCAGGTGCTGCCAGCGGCCTACTTCGCGAACCCGCAGGTGCCGCCGCCAGGGCCGTGGAGCCCCGTGCTCTCCCCGCTGGGGGTGCCCGGCAACTACCTGAGCCAGACCCAGGCCCCCACGATCACCTCTGTCGCGGGCGGCCCGCTGGAACAGGCGAAGACGGGACAGCTCACCGTCACCGGGCAGGGCTTCGCCCCACCCGGGCCGGCCGGGCCGGTGCCGCTGCCGTTCTCGGCGTTCACGGTGGACGGCGGCGACGTCACGATCACCGGTGGCAGGGTCACGGGCACCCAGGCAACGCTGAACGTGGCCATTGCCCCCCAGGCTGTCACCGGGCCGCGCGGCCTCAGCGTCGGCACTTCCACGCTGCCGAACTGCGTGACCATCGTCCCGCAGCCGCGCGCGACAGGCTGCGACACCACCGTCTTGTCCCAGGGGATGACGGTGGTCACCCACGTGATCACGGTGACCGGCCAGGCCCTGTCTGCGCAGACCACGGCCACACTGACCGGGTCGAGCCTCGTGCACACCCAGGTCACCGGCGTCACCGCGACGCAGTTTCAGCTCACCGCCACCATCGACGCCTCGGAGTACGAGCCGTACTCCGACCAGTCAGACGGGACCGGGCCGGTCAGCAAGCCGGTGCCCGGCTACCGGCCGCCAGTGCATGTCAGCATCGGCCTGACGCTCACGGTGTCACCGGCACCTGGTGAGCCGACGGCCGCCTTCCCCATCACCCTGGACTCGATCACATGACCAGCGCCGGGCGCGGCCGGGATGGCTGAGGAGACCCGATGAGCGAAGACGACATCGGCCGCATCCAGCAGAACGGCGGGCCGGGCCCGCCGCCGCCCTCGTTCGTCATCGTGGCCTTCACCACCCAGCCCACGGCCCAGATGTTCGTGGGCATGCCCTTCACAGTGCAGGGGACGGCCTCGTCCAGCCCGCCGGGCAACGTGACCGGGGTAGGGCTGACCTTCGACGGCGTCGCGGTCCCGGTCGTCGACGACAGCCCGGTCGGCGACTGGAGCAACTGGCACGCCGTCGTCACACCGGCCACCGCCGCAGCGCACACCTTCTCGGCGACCGCGTCCGGCCTGGGGAAGACCAGGACCGCCACGCTGCACCTCACCGCGGTCCCGGTGCTCACCTGCGTCTCCCCGCCGGTCAGCGCGGGCGTGGTCACCACCGGCCAGCTGGCGCTCGTCCTGGGAATCCAGGTCGCCACCGCCGCCCTGGTCATGACCCCACCGCCAACCTGGCAGTACCAACTGGGCAGCGGGCCATGGCAGGCGCCAGCCGGGGTAACCGAGCTGAGCCCGGCCAACTGGCAGCTCACCATCACCCTGCCCGCCACGCCAGCCGGGCCAGCCGGCACGTCCTATCCACTGCAGGTCCGGGCAACCCCGGCGCAGGGCCTCCCCGCGACCCTGGCACTGACGGTGCAGGCGGTCGACACGACCGCGCCCACGGTCAGCGTCACCGTGCCCGGCTACGCCCCGGCCGGCGCCACCCCGGCCATATCCCTCCAGGCCTCCGACGAACTCAAAGGCGTCGTGTTCAGCGGCATCCAGGCCACCGGCGTGAGCGTGCAGTTCGACGGCCAGCAGTGCGCTGTCACCCAGACCACCGGCGGCGACCCGTCAAGCTGGTCAGCCACGCTGCCGCCGCTCACCCACGCTACGCACCAGGTCCTTGTCACCGTCAAAGACGTCGCTGGGAACACCACCACCGCCGCGAGGACCATCTGGGTCGACCTGACAAGCTGGACGCGCCTGGAAACCGTGCCCCGCGACCCCACACTGATGCGGGGTCTGCAAGCCCGGGTCGCCGACCCGCTGTGGCAGCTGGCCCGGCAGGTCGCGTTCGGTGAGTTCGCTGGTCAGGACACCGCGTCCCCGGCGGCGGTCCGCATGCGGGCGCGCGCCAGCAGCCTCACCCGGCTGCGGCCGGCCTTCGCGCCGGGCTCCACGGCCCCCGCGACCGGCCCCGGAGAACTGCTCCCCAGCGCTGGCGGCCCGCTGGAGGTGCTCACCGAGGCGGAGCCGGAGCCGCAGACCGGCGGCGCCCCGCGCCCCGTCTTCGCCGCCCAGGCAGGCCTGCAGTACCGGCGGATGCTCACCCGCGCGGTCGGCGTGGGCGACCTGAGCACCTACGAACGGGGCCTCCTCGCCGCCTACCCGGTCCCGCCGTCCGCCAGCGCCGCCGGGACGGCTGGTGTGCCGCCCGCGTCAGCGGCCGACGACCCGGCGCTGCTGCCCTACAGCGGCCGCGTCCCCGACGGCGAGCGGCTCTACGCCGACCTGGTGGCCGCGCTGCGGCCGCCCGGCCCCGGCACCCTGCCAGCGGCTCCCGCTCTCGGCGGCGCCAGTCCCACTGTGGTCGCCAGCGTCGCCAGGGCCTGGCTGTCGTGGTATGAGGCGGTGTCCGGCCAGGAACCCGGCCAGGTCGGCACCTGGGTTCCGGGCCGGCTGGAGTACGCGTTCAGCGTCGCCGCCCCTGGCCCAGACGCGGAGACAGTGCTGGCCGCCGCCGAACTGGACACCGGGGAACTGGACTGGTACGACTTCGACCTGCTCGCCAGCAGCGAGGTTCCGCCGTCGTCCCCCTCTGTCAGCCTCGGCGCCGCACCGACGGACCTGCCAGGCGGGCCCACCAGCATCCTCTTCGTGGGGCTGCCCACACCAGTCGCCTTCCGGGGGATGCCGCTGCAGCGGTGGTCGGACTTCGAAGACTCCGCCATCGACTTCGGTGCCATCACCGCCCCGGTCGAATCGCTCACCACCAGCGTCGTCGTCGAGTTCGCCATGCGCTACGGCAACGACCACTTCATCATCCCGGTGCCGCTGGCGGTGGGGTCGGTGCTGCGCGTGGACAGCCTCGTCGTCGTCGACACCTTCGGGGAGGTCCTCCTCATCCGCCCCATCGCCGAGGCCGACACCGCCGCGGGCCCGTTCCGCCTGTTCGAGCACGCCACACCGGCGGCGGCTGGCGGCACGCCCACCCGGGACCCGCTGTTCGTGCTCTTCCCCACGGTCGGCGAGGTGGTCCAGGGGCCCGCGGTCGAGGAGGTCCATTTCGTCCGCGACGAGGCCGCGGAGCTCGTCTGGGCGATCGAGCAGACCGCCCTGGGACCCGATGGCCTCCCCGTGGACCGGACGGCCGGTGCCCTGGCGCACTTCCTGGCGCTCACCCCCACCCCGAACGACGGCACCGCGCCGTCGGCCCGCGCCTACGTCCTGCGCACCGACGTCGAGGCCAACTGGTTCCCGTTCCTGCCCTCGGGCGCGCCCCCCGCCACCCAGCTCGCCATGGCCGACGTGCCGCCGCTCGACCCCACGCAGCCCACACCGCTGCCCTGGGGCCGCATCCTCGCTCCCTACGCCCCTGTTGCCGCTGGCCAGCCCGGCGTGCTGATGCCACTCGAAGAGGTCACCCGGGCTGGCGCCCAGGTCATGCGGGCCTGGCGGTACGCGCGCTGGGTCGACGGCAGGCAGCTGTCGTGGGTGGGACGCACAGTGCGTCCCGGCCGCGGCCCAGGCGCCAGCGGCCTGAGCTTCGACCTCGCCCTTTAGGCGTGTGCTGGCCCGCCACTGGCTGCCGAGTCACGCCCAATAGACCATGCCAGCGGGCATGGCGGTCTCCCACTGCCCAGCGTTGATGTAGGCCTCCTCTATCGAGGCGTACCCGTTTGGCCTGTGCTGTGCGGTGAACCACAGGACTTCGCAGACCCCCACGCCTTTCTTCTGCGCGGCGTCATGGAGTGACACCGTACCGTCGGCCTCGAACCGCTGGGGGCCCTGCCCCGGTGCAGGCCGCGGCCACTGGCCGAAGTCAGCGGCGCCGTGCATGAGCTGGTTGATGTCCGCGTTGGGTGCCCAGACCTGGGCCCCCGTCTGCAGCAGCACTGCCTTGTCGCACGTCATCCCGCCCGACCAGGCGACCGTCTGCCAGCCCATCTGCGCCAGGCCGGCCTCCATCGCCCGGGACACCACGTAGTACCCGCCGTACACACCCACCTTGTAGCGCGGCTTGCAGGCGTTGATCGCCGCGAAGTAGTCGGCGACCGGGCCGAGCTTGGCCTTCGGGTCGTTGCTGCCTGGTGCGTAGTCGGGGATGTCAAAATCCACTGCGAAATAGACCGCCATGTCCCCGGGCGCGCCCATGTTGGCGAGCTGCTGACTGGCGAGCTTGCCGTCCTCGGTGCCTTGCGGGGCACCCTTCGACGCCGCGGCCGCCTCATACTCGAAGCAGAGGAAGACGCTGATCCCGTTGCCTATGAGGAGGTCGGCCTCGGCCTTGTCGATATTGTGGCCCGGATTGCCGTATCCGGGCTCGGAGTTCCAGCCGATATAGCGGCCGACGGCGGTCACCCCCGCGCCTTTGAGTTCCTGGATGCCCGGCCTGAAATTGGAGTAGTCGATGATCATGCTACTGCCGTCCTATCGGCCCGCTGCCGCTGCGGCGTGGCAGCCACGGACCCACCTGATTGACCAACGGCGTCGCGCCATGCGAGGCCAGGGTGCTGCGCCCGGTGCGGGGTTCTGGCGCCGCGTAACCAGCCGGTCTGGAGAGAACGGTCTTCCGGCATGGTGACACCAGTCACACTCATTGGGCCCTCCCCTGTGCGGCAGCGCCCGCGCGCGAAGCCCAATCTCCGGCGAAAATTCGCATATCGCCGCCTTCGCCGGGGATGCTACTCACAATAACGCACGGAGCCGGAGGCATCCAGTCATATTTCTGGCATGCGCTGAGCCGGCCGCCCGGGCACCGGGTTCAAGAGCACGGCCTAATAAGGGTGACATGACCGTCATTCTCGGTATGGTCATTCTGTCCGGGAGTGGCCGAAGATGGTGGGTGTCGTCGCCGTCGCGGCAGGGGGCGCCCGCGCGGCGGACGGCCGGGCGGAGGGAGGGCGTCAGATGCCGGGCGAGGTCAGTGGTCAAGGCCCCGAACCCAGGGAGCCGACTCCGGCGGCGCCTGTCAGCGGGCCACCTCAGCCTGCCGTCGGCGGGGGCACGGACTGGCGGAAGTACCTGGGGTCCGCCATCTTCGGTGTTGTCGGCCTGGTACTGCTGGTCTCGGCCTGGCTGGCGTATCCGCCGCCTGAGACAGGGATTGCGACCCCGGCTTATCCCACGCTGGTCATAACCACGTACCAGGCCATGGCCTCTGTCGTCTATTCGGTCCAGCCGGTCCATTCGGCCACTGAGCTCCGTGTCACGTTCAGGCTATTTTCGCCGCTGCCGAGCGTGACTCCAGGCCCGCTCCCGCCGATGGCCGAGATTGACCTGCCGCCCGGTGCCAGGTTCCCAGGCCAACCTGGATATATAACTGCTCTGCCAATGCCGCTGGACTTCGGGTCCGGCACCACAGCGACTGTTGTCTTCCTGGTGGGCGGTCACAGCTTCAACGCGGATTCCAACGGGGTCAATGCGTATGCTGCCCTCCCCGAAGTCCGCTACCAAGTCCCGCCAGGCAGCGTCGGGTTCGAGCCCCCGACGCTGTGGGCCAGGTACCAGATCCCATCAGCCGCGAGCTACGACTGGTCATCGTTCCGGCCCGCGATGTACGACAGGTCTGGGCCCGAGTGGGAGGAGTTCCTGACCCGCTACTCCGGCGACACGGCGGCCCGCACGGCGCTTGGCATCGACCACACACGCCAGGCGAGCGACGCCGACTGGACGTTCGTCGCCGGGGCACTGCTCGGCCTCGGCGGCGGCGCGGTCCTCTCCGCCCTCCAGGAACTCATGCAGCAGGTCCTTGCCTGACAGTGCCTTGTCACCTGCTGGCAGCGGGCCGTCAGCAGGTGACAAGGGGTTGACAAGAGCCGTTGGTGAGACTTGACCCTGGCAGTCACACACGCAGCCCACATGATGTGTGAGGGGCACGCGTGGACAGCAGGCGCATCACCACCGCGATAGCAGGGGCCGCGGTGGCCGGCATCCTGCAGCGTGCGTGTGGATGCCACTGATGCTACGGGTGCCTGCGGGCTGGTGATGTCCACCTGGCGGACCATCACAGCAGCGGGGTAGGCACCCGTACCAACTGGTGCCTGGGCCGGATGGGCTGTCGGCCCGGGCACCAGCCTTTGCGCACATGGCCCTGGCGGAGTGATAACAGCAAGTTGCGGCAGAGAAGAGAGTGGAGCCCGCTGGTGAGGGAGCGGGGTCAGTAGTATCAGCCTCATGCCGCAAGACCAGGCGCCCCGGTCAGCAGTCGTGGCGCCTGGCAGGTTCTACAGCATCGACGGCCCGTTGCTGATGTACGCCAGGCTCGCTGTGGAGCGTCGCGGCGGTCACACGCACCCGATTGTGTGGGACCTTCCGGACACGGTCGGTTTCGGCGAGGAGCACGGGCAGGTCGCTTCCCAAGTCGTGTCGGCTATCGACGCAGTGATAACAGCAACAGGCGTAACGCCGCTGGTGATCGCCAAGTCAACAGGCACGCTGGCCGCCTCAGTCGTTGCTGACCGGGGACTGGCAGCCGTGTGGCTGACACCATTGCTCACCGACGAGCCGACCGTAGCGGCGATGCGGCGCGCGACAGGCCCATGCCTGCTCGCCGGTGGCACGGGGGATGGTTTCTGGGATGGGCGGACCGCCCGTTCCATCACCCCTCATGTCGTTGAGGTCGAGGGTGCGGACCACGGGATGTTCATACCGGGCCGGCTCGCTGCCTCAGCCATGGCGCTTGCCACGGTCATCACGGCCGTCGAGGACTTCCTGGACCACATCGCCTGGGCGTGACAGCGTGCGGGCAGCCGATGCACTGCTGGGCCGATCGGCAACTTGGTGGGTGCGTGGGTCAGCGGCCGCTGAGGGCGTGCTGGGTCTCCTCGGCGCTGGCGCGGTAGCACAGCATCGAGTAGTCCAGGGTGGCCAGCGACCGTTCGGCGGCCTCCGGCTCCACGACACCGCAGGCATCGGTGACGACGACGGGGAGCAACCCCAGGTCTGCGGCATGCCGGGCGGTCGGTTCGATCCCGATCTCCAGCACCGCCCCGATGAGGATCAGCGTGGTGATCAGACGGTCGCGCAGGACCGCTTCCAGCGGGGTGCCGACGAAGGCGGACATGCCGAGCTTGTCGAATACGGGCTCCCCGTTGGTGGGTGCCAGGTCACTGACGATCTGGGTCTGCGGCGCGTCTGGCGGGAACGCCCAGGCCACGTCGGCAGCTTTGTCCAGGCGTTGCCAGGCCATCGCTGTCCGCAGTGCAGTGACTCCGGCGTGGGTGGGCGGGACCGAGACATGCCGGACGTAGATGACCGGGACGTTGTTCGCCCGGGCCGCCACGAGCACCCGTGACATGCGCTCAACCACCGCGTCACGGTCGCGGATGTGCGCCAGGATGCCTGCCTGTGCGTCGTAGACCAGGACGGCGCTACGGTCGGGCCGGCACATCTCGGCGACAGTGTCAGGAACCTCCATGCCATAAGCGCGCTGCATCCGCCCAGTCTGCACTAGCCGCGAAGCTGTGCCGCAGTGAGAGCCTGCCTTGCCGGCTACGCCCTACGCCACCGGAAACACACGTCCGCCTCAGCGCTCGCTTTGGCCATCCCGGGCCAGCAGTCCGGCGCTCATCACCTCGACTACCTCGCGGATCGTTGCGGTGAAGTCCAAGCGCATGGCCGCGAGTTCCGGGTCGGCCTCGTACGCGGCCAGCATCGCGGCCGACGGCTGAGTATGTGGCCACAATGCGCCCGTGATCATGATGGTGGCCCCGGCCAGCTTCACGGCGTCCTGCTCGCTGAGTTCGGGTACGCACCTGCGCATCAGGCTGGCGAGCACATCGATGCCGGCCACGCTGGCCCGCTTGTACTGGGCGGCGACCTGTGGCGAGACGTTGCGCTCCAGGACCGCGGCCTGAGCGCTGATCAGGTCGCACAGCATGGGTCGGGCGGCGAGTGATGCTGCCACCGCTGCGGCCAGCTGGCCGCAGCGCGAGGTGACCGGCGCGGCGGGGCCGAGCGCGACCGGCAGGTCCCGATCGAGCTGCACCAGCCAGTCCTGCCCCGCGGCAGCGAGGAGTTCGAGCAGCACGGCCTCACGTGACTCGAAGTAGCGCAGGACGTTTGACTTGGCCAGCCCGGCTCGCCTGCTGAGCTCGTTCAGGGTGACCTCGGCGACCGGCATCTCGGCCAGCATCGAGGCCGCCGTGCCGAGGATCGCCTGCCGCCTTGCCTCGCGTTGCTCCTCACTGCGCGCACGCTGGAACACTGTCATCCTCGCATATTACAGACCGTCGGTTCCTTGTGTACAGACCGGCGGTCTGTTATGTTGCCAATAACAGACCGCCGGTCTACTGAAGCTCTGGAGGAGACTAGTCATGTACGCCGTTCCCGATCAGACGGGCAAGTTCATCGTGGTCACTGGTGCCAACAGCGGTACCGGGAAGGAAGCCACCCGCCGTCTCGCCGCGGCCGGGGCGCGCGTGGTTATGGCCGTGCGGACCGTTGCCAAGGGGGAGCAGGCGCGGGCCGAGATCCTGGCCAGCCAGCCTGGCGCCAAAATCGAGGTCCGCTGCGTCGACCTGGCTGACCTGAGCGCCGTCAAGGAGTTCACCGACGGCTTGACCGCCGATGGCACGCCGGTTGACGTCCTGGTCAACAACGCGGGTGTGATGGCTCCGCCGACCAGGATGAGCACTGCGGACGGCTTCGAGCTCCAGTTTGGCAGCAACTTCCTCGGCCCGTTCGCGCTGACCATGCGGTTGCTGCCGCTGGTGCTCGCCGCCCCCGCGCCCCGCGTGGTCACCATGAGCAGCGGCGTAGCCAGCTACGGCCGGATCCGTTTCGATGACCTGCAGTGGGAGCGCGGCCGGTACAGCCCCAACCTGACCTACGCTCAGTCGAAGCTCGCGGACCTGATGATGACCCTTCGCCTCGCGGGCCTCGCCACGCAAAACGGCTGGAACCTGGTCAGCAACGGCGCGCACCCCGGGTTCACCCGTACCAACCTGCAGACCGCCGGGGCCAGCCTGGGCCGGGACAAGCCGAAGTGGACGCCGTTCAACAGCAGGTTCAACCCGGTGCCCTCACAAGACGTCGAGCAGGGCACCGAACCGCTGCTGTACGCGGCAACCAGCCCCGAGGCCGTCAACGGCGGCTACTACGGCCCGAGCGGATGGTTCGGGCTGGTCGGGCCCACGACCACGGTCCGCCCGCCACGCCGGGCCCGCGATGCCGCTGCCGCCGCCCGCCTGTGGAGCGAAGCCGAGCACCTCACCGGTGTCGCCTTGCCCCTGCCATCTGGCGCGGCCCGCTCGTAGTGTCTGCATACGCTCAGCGAGCTGGTTGTGTCACTTCCCGACGAGAGTGAGAGCCTGCCCCACCGGCTACCGTTGCCCGCGTGGCTCACGCTCAGGTCGATATCACGGAGGAACTGGTCCAGGGCCTGCTGCGCGATCAGCACCCCGACCTGGCCGACTTGCCGCTGAGGTTTGGTGCCCGCGGCTGGGACAATCAGTTGTGGCGGCTCGGTGACGACCTTGCGGTCCGGCTGCCCTGGGCCACTGCGGACGCAGACGAGCTGCTCATCAAGGAGCACGCGTTGCTGCCTGCCATAGCGCCGCGCCTCCCATTGCAGGTACCTGTTCCGCAGCGCCTGGGCCAGCCTTCCGAGCGCTTCCCGCGCGCTTGGATTGTTACTACCTGGGTCGCCGGTGAACCTGCTGACCGCGCCCCAGCGACTCGCGGTGCCGAGGCGGCTGATACCTTGGCGGCTCTCCTGGCAGCCCTGCATCAGCCCGCGCCTTATGGCGCGCCTGCTGGTCGGCACAACCGGAGTGGCCCGCTGGCCGACAGCAACGAAGACTTCGCCTATTTCCTGAGGGAGACGACCGATCGTGGGCTGGTTCCCGACCCGGACGCTGTACGCGAGGTTTGGGACGATGCGCTAGCTGCGCCTGGCTGGACAGGTCCGGCTCTGTGGCTGCACTTGCCTGCCTGCTCATCGGCGATGCCGGAGTCCACGGCCGCCCGGGTGGAAAAGCCACGTGGGGCCCGCCGGCCTGCGCTGCGCTGCGGCGCCTCACCGCAACGGCCAGCGGGTGACCAGCGGGCCCAAGGCGGTTACCAGCCGACCGCGACGACCATGTACTGCGGGTTTGTCACCGAGATGTCGGATGACTGCCCGGCGTAGTCGTCGTAGGGGAACCCGTACTGCCGGCCGTTGATGGCGTTCTTGTGCCAGAACTGCGCGTAGTAGTTCGCGGGTGCCGCCCGGTAGAAGTTGGCCGGGTTGGACTGCTGTGAGGCTGGGAGTTGCGCGACGTGCCGGTTCAGCCCGGCGCACAGGCCCGGGTTGGAGGCCAGGGTGCCGCCACAGCCGAAGATCTGCGCGGTGGTGTCGGTGGTGTCGCCGACTGACGCCGCGTATTTGGTGAGGTAGCCCGCGTTCGTGCCGCCCGGCTGGAAGGCGGGGTCGTTGCCAGGTGATGGGATGCCAAAGGGGGCGTCGACAGTGGCCAGTTGCCTGAACGGCTTCGGCACGGATTCCCTGAACCGCAGGAATGTCGCCGCGCGGGTCTCCTTGAACGTGGCGTAGTCCTCGCCGACCTCCTGGTTGGACCTGTCATGGCCGTGCAGCAGCAACGCGAGTTTCAAGCCGAACCTGTCCACCCGGGTGGTGTCCACGTTGATGGCTGAGGGGCCGACCGTGAACTCGATGAAGTCGAAATACCGGCTGCTGGGCGAACCGAGGTAGAAGTACATCCGGCCAGCCGAGTTCGCTGGCATGTCGATGTAGCGCTGCTGGGCGACAGACTTCTCCTGCCCGCCGAAACTCCAGTACACATGGCTATTCGGGTAATGGCCGTTCGTCCGGTTCAGTACCTCGACTTCAAGCACGTTGTGGGCGGCCGGGATGTGGCTGGTGTTTCCCCAGAACCAGGTCGGCGGCGCACCCGACCCGGCCGGTCCCTCGCCCGCGGCGGACATGGCTGAGGACACTGCCCCCTGGGCTGTTCTGGCCGTGCCGGCTCGGTTCAGGCGGCTCGCGTTGGCCGACGCGACACTCACCATCACGCCCACGAGGGCCGCAGCGGCCAGCGCGGAGGTTGCTACTCGGACGACTCGCATGGCGAACTCACTCCCTCCGAGTCCCGCCCGCGTAGTAGCAAACGATCGTCTCACTGGAGGCCCGGCAAGCAACGGCAAAGAGGGTAATGAAATGGTAATTACATCCCGATGCTGGCAGGCGCCGTCTTGGCCGCGGGCTGGCTCGGGGCCGAACCCGGAACTCTGCCTGGGGGAGAGGGGCCGGTAGCCGGTTACTGATCGCCCGGAGATGTCAGACCCGTTCCCCAGAGCTGGCGCCGGCCCGTACCAGGTCCGAGGCCCGCTGGGGTTCTCCCCGTTGCACGTGCTCCCGGCGTGGTAGCAGCAGCGGTGTGAAGAGCAGGAGGACGCCCGCGATCCCGATCGCGGTCCGCGGCGTGGTCACTGTGGCCAGCAGGCCCCACAGGAGGGTCATGCCGGCCGTGGTCAGGCTGGTGGTGATCGACCACGCTGAGAGCGTGCGCGCCAATCGCTCATGCGCGGTGTGGTTGAGCCTGAACGTGGCGACGACGGGGTTGAAGAGGCCCATCGAGACGATGACGCCGAACTCGACGACCATGACGAGCAGCAGGCCGCCAGTGCCCGCAGGTGTGAAAGCCAGCCCAATCGGCCACACGGTGGCCGAAGTGCCAGCGATCCAGATGACCTTGTGCTCGCCGTACCTGGCTACCGCGGGGACGGCGAGGCGGGAGCCGATAAGGCCGCCGGCGCACGGAACCGCGAACGCGAGGCCGTACTGCCAGGGTGCGAAGTGGAGTTGCCGGAGCATCAGGACCGCGATGAGCGGCTCAGGCGCCATGATCAAGGAGCCGACGGCGAGCCGGTTCAGGAACAGCGGCCGCAACTGTGCGTGGGCGAGGATGTAGCGCCAACTGTCCGGCAGGTCGCGCATGCGGACCTTGGCCGCGGCCGCCTTGGCCGCGGCTGGCTCGTGTCCGCCGATTGCCGTGATGCCAAGAGCCGACAGGAGGTAGCTGAGTCCGTCCGCGACCACGGTGGTCACATAGCCGAACAGACCGATGGCGGCACCGCCCAGCGGCGGGCCGACCGCGATCGAACTCCAGGTCGTCGACTCGAACCGGCCGTTGGCGACCAGGAGGTCATCGGCGGCGACGATCGACTTCAGATACGTCCCGCTCGCGGTGGCGAAGGCGATTTTGGCTGCCGCGACTACGACCGCGACCAGCAGGAGCTGGGTGTAGGTCAGCCAGCCGAACCAGAAGGCGACCGGGATGGTGGCCATGGCCGCGAAGCGCAGCAGGTCCATCGCGATCATCACGGGGCGCTTGCGGTGGGTCTCGATCCACGGCCCGGTCGGGATGGCCACCAGGGCGCCAGCGATCAGGCTGGCCGCGGGAAGCGCGGAGACCCCGGCGGGGCTGGCGTGCAGGACGCTGATCGCGATGATCCCGAAGGCCCCGAAGCCGAGCCCCGAGCCGTAGGCGCTGACGGCGTATGCCGCCCACAACCATCCGAAGTCTCGCCCAAGCCTCCTCCGCGCCATCGACGGCTTCCTCGGCTTCCTCCAAGCGGCACACAACAAGTGGTTTGGCGTGTCCCTATGCGACCGGCTCGAGAACGCTGATCAAAACAACGCCCCGATGGGCGCGCCACAACCATTGGTTGTATCGCTAGGGTCGAAGCGTGGATCTCGGCGCTGTTCGCACGTTCACCGCCGTCGCGGCCGAGGGGCAGTTTCAGGCTGCCGCGGACGAGCTGGGCATCACCCAGCAGGCGGTGTCGAAGCGGATCGGCACCCTCGAGCGCGAGCTGGGGGTCGAGCTGTTCGCCCGGAGTCCCAGAGGGGTCAGGCTCACCGTCGACGGGCAGGCGTTCCTGCCCCACGCCCGGAACCTGCTCGCCGCCGAGGAGCGGGCCCTCGACTCGGTGCTCCCCGGCCGCCGCGCGCTACGGGTGGACGTGCTGAACAGGCGGATCGCTCCCGCGACGCTGCTGCGCACGTACTACCAGCTACACCCCGAGATCGGCCTGGACGTCGTGACCTTGTCCGACGCGAGCGCCGAGGCAGCTCTCGCCGCAGTGGCCGACGGCACAGTCGACGTCACGTTCCGTGCGCTGCGCAACAGGAAGAGGCAACTGGCCGGTACCAGCCTCCGGGCCGAGCGGGTGATCAGCAACCGGCACCAGCTCCTCGTCGGCCCCCGCCACCTGCTTGCCGCCTCGCGCACAGTGACCATGTCCGAGCTGGCGAACCAGCCGATCTGGATGCCCGGGCTTCCTGCCGACACCGAGCAGAGCGCCTACTACGACGACCTGGCAGACACTTTCGGGCTCACCATCGACGTACTCGGGCCGAACTTCGGCGCCGAGGCACTACTTGACGAGATCGCCGCCTCAACGACACGCGCCACCTTCATCGGCGAGACCGACCGCTACGTCTGGCCCGCCAGCCACGACCTCCGGCGCATCACCGCGGCCGACCCGACTCCGGTCTACCCGCTGTCGGCGGTCTGGCGCGAAGACAACCCCCACCCTGCCCTCGGGCCGTTCCTCGACTACCTGCGAGAGGCGCACGCCTCCCAGGACCACAGCGGCGAATGGCAGCCACGATGGGCCGGGTAGGCAGGACTCCCACCCAGTTGGCAGAAGGAGCGCCAGCCATGATCCTCCCGAAGGTCCGGGACCCCCGCTTCGTGACGATCCGCCGCAGCGGAACCCTCACTGATCCGGACCACCATCTCCTGGCCCTGTGGGCAGCATCGTGCGCGGAGCACGTCCTTGGCCTCTTCGAGTCGGCTCAGCCTGAGGACCCACGGCCGCGTCAGGCCATCGAGCATGCCCGCGCCTGGGTGCGTGGCGAGGTCACGATGACCCAGTCTCGCGCGGCGGGCGGCCATGCAATGGGCGCGGCCCGAGACCTGCGTGGGGCACCACGCCATGCCGCCTACGCCGCTGGCCAGGCCGGGGTCGTCGCCCACGTCGCCGCTCACGAACTCGGGGCGGCCGCCTACGCCATCAAGGCCGCACGTGCTGGCGCGCCGGAAGGCGAGGCCGACGCCACAGGGCGGCTCGAGTGCCAGTGGCAGCGTGACCAGCTCCCGGAGGCCATCCGTGAGCTCGTCCTTGACGACCAGCGGCTACGCAACGATATCTGCTGGTCGGTGTTTGACTGCTGAGCACGTCGGGGGCGCCGGCACCGCCCACTGCCACGAGAGCCAGCCTCTGGATGCCAGTAGTCACGATCCGCGCGAATCTGGGGGAAGTGTCGGATCGGAGCAAGGCCGTTCGTAGCAAGGGTGAGCGCGCCGCCCACGAGGCGCGGCGGTCCCGATCACAGGAGATGATCCGGATGCAGTCCCTGGTTCCCGTGCTCGACGACACCGCCCGCCGTCTGCACCGGCTCGTGGAGCCGATCCACCTGGTCACCTACTTCTCTGAGGAGCCGACGGATGCGCTCCTGGCGCTCGGCTTCCGGAACTACTGGGACGGCTACTTCGCCGGACGGGCCGCACCGCTGGGCCGGGTTCCGGCCGAGGTGGTCCATGCGATCTTCTACAACTTCGCCGACGGCGAGGTCGCCCGCCACATCCCCCGGGTCTGGGACACGGCCACTCCCGAGGCGGCGCTCGCCGCTCGTGAGCAGGGCAGCGTCGCTGCGCTGAGGCGGATCCTCGGCGACCTGGCCGACGCCCCCGGTCTTGCGCGTGCCGCCGACCTCGCCACGAGGGCGGCGACCAGTGCGCCCACGGAGGGACGGATCCTGTACGCCGCGCTCCGGGCGCTCCCGCTACCCGAGGAGCCCGTCGCCCGGCTCTGGCACGCGGCCACCCTGCTCCGCGAGCACCGCGGGGACGGTCATATCGCCGCACTGGTCGCCGCGGGCATCGGCGGGACAGAGGCCCATGTGCTCCACGCGCTGTCCGAGAACATTCCCGCTGAGAAGTTCGGGAGGGTCCACCACCTCGCTGCGGACCGGCTGGCCAGGGTCGTGGGCGGGATGCGGGCCCGCGGTCTCATCGACGCCTCCGGCTGGCTCAGTGACACTGGCCGCAAGACCAAGGAGCGGATCGAGTCGCTCACCGATGACCTCGCCGCGCCGGCGTACTCCAGCCTGGTGCCGAGCGAACTCGGCCAGCTCATCGCAGACCTCGAGCCCATCTCCGCAGCGCTCGACGCTGTCGGCTCCCGGTAAGCCCGCGCTCAATGGAAGGTGCACGACTGTCAGGGCCTGAGGATCGGCATGATCACCTGGTCGACGATCTCTTGCACAGCCGCGTCGGCCGGCGGCCCCGCGGCGAAGTAGTGCTGGCGGATCAGGACCGGCCCTACCTCGGCGACCAGGCTGGTTACGGCGCTTGGGCGGACCTCGCCGCGCTCGGCGCCCCGGCGCAAGATGTTCAGCATCGCCTGCTGGTAGGGGAGGATCACTGTGCTGTGCACGGCCTGGACTATGGGCGTGTTGCTCTGGTGGGCGAGGATGCCCCACATCGCCGTGCCGGTGGGGGTCCGCATAGTGTCCACCATGCACTGGAGCTGGCCGATCAGATCGCCGCGGACGCTGCCGGTGTCTGGTTCGTCCTCGGGCGGAGGCATCTTGCTGCGCAGGGTGGCGAGTACCAGCTCCTCCTTGGATTGCCACCGGCGGTACAGGGTCGCCTTGCCTGTGCCAGCCCGAACGGCAACATCCTCCATGGTCAGGCGGTCATATCCGGACTCGGCCAGCCCCGCCAGCACAGCGTCGAAGATCGCCGACTCCAGCAGTTGCCCACGCCGCCGAGTGCCGTGTCCTCCTGGGAGAGGCATCGCTTCCACCTGAGCATTGTCGCGCCTGGCGGGCACTGTGGGCTCGCCAGGCCTTAGGGAACGCTTGCGTTTCTTATTGGCGTCGCCTAAGGTTCACCCTATAAGAAACGCTATCGTTCCTTACAGGCGTGCTTGCCAGGAAGGGAAACTGATGAAGGTCGCGGTGTTCGGGGCGTCCGGTCTGACTGGGCGCATGATTCTCCCGCTGCTGGTGCAGGGCGGCCACTCGGTCCAGGCGCTGGCACGGAACCCTGCGTCGGTCAGCCAGTTCGATGAGGCAGTCAGCATCGTGCATGGCAACGCACGCGACATGGCGGCGGTCGTAGCGACCATCGACGGCCAGGACGCCGTGCTGTCCGCCTTCGGGCAGCGGTCCCGCCGTAAGGACGACGTCCAGGAAGTCTTCTACCGCAATGTCATCGCCGCCATGGCGCACACCGGCGTGCATAGGTTCGTCGCCCTGTCCGCGCTCGGCGTGGGTGATAGCCGCGCGCAGGTTCCGCTGGTGTTCCGGCTGATCCGAAACACCGTGCTCAAGAACGTCTATGACGACAAGGACCGGGCCGATGCACTGGTAGCGGCCAGTGACCTCGACTACACGAATGTGCGGCCCGCGCGGCTGACCGACGGTCCGGCACGTGGCGGAGTCCAGGCATCACTGAACGCCCGCGGGCTCAGCACTTCCATCACCCGGGCTGATGTGGCAGCCTTTCTCGTCGACCAGCTCGCCGACACGACCTGGATTCGTCAGTCGCCGCTGATCGGCTACTGACGACTGGCGGCCCTCGCACCGCGCGCCGAAGATCTGTGGACGCTGGCCTCTAGGAAGTCCCCGGGCGGGTCACAGGGATTCACATGTTCACCTGGAAACTCGCGATGGACTGTCGCGCTTCTTCTAGGCTGTTGCTGTCGGAGCCGCTGAGCTGAAGGTCGAACCGCAAGTTAGCCTAGCCTTCCTGGCACACGACTCGCT
>DASYYE010000406.1:0-2695 GCA_035946955.1 Streptosporangiaceae bacterium
GGGGTGGGTGTCGGGGCCGACCGGATAGGTTCGCCCGGCGGGGGTGACCCAGGTGAAAAAGCCTGGCCGATCTTGCTCTAGCCTCCAGTCAGGTAGCCGGGGCGCGTTGCCGCGCCCCGGCCCCTTCAGAACCGGGCTTGCCCGTTTTCCGGGCACCCGGCTCAGGCAAGCCGCCAGGGCGTTGCGGGTTGCGTGCTGTGCTCCTGCGGTGGCAGGAGGCGTGCATCAGGACGAGGGTGGTTCTCGGTGCCTGTGGCGGCTGCGGGATTCCCGCCGTGCTGGATGCGCGGGGGGTGCGCTGGCGGGTGACGCTGAGCCACCAGTCTTCCCATTCCTCGGGTGAGGCGGGCAGATGACTGACGTCAAGGAGCGGGCCGCCGCATGACGGGCAGCGGTTGCCCTGCCTGGTGAGCAGGGCCTGCGTCCCGGTGTCGAGCGGGAGTCCGTGCCTGCGCCGCCGGTGTTCCCAGTATCCGGCCAGGTCCGGGTCATCGGGAGATGCCCGGCCCCTGACCATGATGTGCCGCCGGATGGCCGTCCAGGAGTGGCGGAGCAGGTAGCCGCCGGTTTCCCGGTCGCCGAAGACCCACTTGTCGTTCCTGGACGGGCAGAACTTGCCGTAGTACCTGCTGGTTACCCAGCGGGCTGGCTTGTTCGGGTGCGAGTACCGCGCCCACTTGTAGGTGAGCTTCCACGTGTAGTACCCGAGCGAGGCGAAAGTCTCGCTGGACACCATGCCCCGGTGGTAGGCCGTCCACCCCCGGATGACGGGGTTGACCGCGGCGATGACCGCCCCCGCGTTCGCTCCGCGCAGCCTGCGCATCTCGTCCGCGAGCCGTTGCCGGTGCTTCCTGACGGCCGCCTTTGACGGCTTGATCAGCAGCTTGCTGCCGGGGTAGCGGCGGAAGTTCCAGCCGAGGAAGTCAAAGCCCTGGGTGAGGTGGACGATGTGCGTCTTGTCCTCGTTCAGGGCCAGGCCCCGCCCGGCCAGCCATCCCGCGAGCTTGTCCCGTACGCTTTCGGCCTGCTGTCTGCTATAGCAGCAGACCGCGAAGTCGTCGGCGTGCCTGACCGCGACCGGGGAGCCCTCGCGCGTCTTCCCGGCCTGGGCGCCGGACGCGTAATACCGGACTCCGGCGGCCTCCTCAAGGCCGTGCAGCGCGACGTTCAGCAAGACGGGGCTGACGATGCCGCCTTGCGGCGTTCCCTCGTCCGTGGGCGCGAACCCCTGGCCCGCCTCGAATACCCCTGCCGTCAGCCACCCGGCGATCAGGTCCCTGGCCGGGAAGCCGCCAAGCTGCTCCATCAGGAAGGAGTGGCTGATCTTGTCGAATGCCGCCGTCAGGTCCGCGTCCAGGATCCACGCCCGCCTCGCCTTACCGTTCAGCGCGGCGTAAAGCGCCCCGGCCGCGTCCTGGCAGCCGCGGCCCGGCCGGAACCCGTAGGAACGGGCCTCGAACCGGGCCTCCCACTCAGGCTCCAGCGCGTTCTTGACCCGCGCCTGATGGCAGCGGTCCATAAGCACCGGTATCCCGAGCGGGCGCTGCTTGCCGTTCGCCGTGGGGATATACACCCGCCGCACCGCAAGGGGCCGCCAGGACCTGATGCTGCGATGCGCCTGCACCGCCATCGCCATCCTGGCCGGGCCGTCAAGCGCGACGACCCGGTCAATCCCCGCCGTGCGGCGGCCAGCATTGCGCTGGGTCACCTGCCGCACGCTGACCAGCGTGTTGCTCCATGACCGCAGCATCATCTTCTGCAGGTTCCTGGCCCTCGGCCAGTCCCCGCCCCGCGCCGCCGTGAAGATCCTCTGCCGCAGCCGCGCTACGTTCTGCTCGTGGACCGCCCAGTTAACTGCGTCCCACGTCAGCCCGCCCTCCGGTCCGTTCACCGTTCCCGGCATCTAACTTGCCCTTCGGCTCGTCTGGCTCCTGGCGTCAGCCCTCACAGGCTCACCTGGCTCGCGTCAGCTCCCTTTCGGGCCCGGCACACGTCCGGTATCCGGCCGGTTATCCAGGCCCGCGCCTGGAAGGAGGCGCCCTCCGGCCTGGTTTCCCGCTTCCTTTCGGCCGCCGGCATTCGCTTTTCGGCCATCCTTTCCCGCCTGGTATTCCGCCCCTCTTACGATCGGCCTACCGCCAGCCGGAGCCAGCGGACCATGACGGGGTTTCCACGTTCCGCACACGCGAGATACGACCGGATTGGGCGCCCTCTTTACCCCGGGACCAGTGGTGCTCTCACGGGCCACCCTCGTCGCCAGCCCGCCACCAGCCGCCTTGCAACGGCACGGGTCCTGTCCCCCGGCCCAGCCGTCACCTATCCGGGGTTGCAGCTAACGAGGCGTCAGCGAGGGTTCACGCGATTCGCCCGCCCGGCCTTCCCCTTGCCCGCCGCCCCCGGATGACACAGGAACCGCTCAGGCTTCTTCCCTGGGCTCCGCACCCGCGCGAGCAGGACCCGCGCACGCACGCCAGGGCGGGGACAGGCTCTGAGCACTAGCCTGGAACTACGCCGCCGATCAGCAAAGACCGACCCTCCAATCTGCGAGTTCACTCGATACGTGTGCGACCTCGTGTCGCACCCGCGGGTGCTGTTTCAGCTGATGATCGCGGCGGCATCCGCCGCCGAGATTGCAGGTGCAGGTTTTCCCGTGCTGGTCGTAGGGGCGGGTGTGATCCAGATCAGCACGCCAGGC
>DASYYE010000407.1:0-4546 GCA_035946955.1 Streptosporangiaceae bacterium
TCGTGTAGGTGGTAGTGGCCGCTGCCGCTGTGAATAATCCATGGCCGCCCGTCGGGTGCCTGGCCCGCCTGTCGGCGGGCGCGGGAGATGAGCTGCCGGACGGCGTCACCGCTCTTGGGATGGTCAGGGTCTTCGCCGAGCATGGTCCGCAGCGCGGACATCGACAGGCCGGCGGCGCCGTTGAGCGCCAGCGCGAGGATCAGCTCGGCTTGCGCACCTTGCACCGGTCCCGCCGGGCTGCTGACGGCGAACGGCCCCAGCACCCTGACTTCCAGAGCGGCGGCGCGGGATTCCGTAACCGAGAGCTCCAGACCCGCCGTCTCGACGCTGAACGCGTCGCCCGGTGGCCATGGTTCCTTGTGGCGAGATCTGGCTCCAGGGCCGCCATCGGCTCGCTGTCACCGAAGCTGACCGGGGGAGGTTCGGGTTCATCCCAATGGTCGGGCCTGTCCGTCGGCTCGGTGAGGTCTGGGGCGGCAGCGACGGGTGGCGCGGCGAGAAACGGCTGCCAGGTGGGTGCGGCGTAGTCGCGGTAGGGCGGGTCATCGGGTGACACGTCGCCGGTCGCCGCAGCGGCGGAGAAGAGGGTTACCAGGCCGTGGTAGTCCTCGCTGGTCAGCGGCTGGGGTGTGACCCGAAGTTCCAGCGGCATGATCACAGCGCTGATCCCGCCGTCGGGGTTGGGGGTGAGTTCGATGGAGGCCCGCGGGCTGGGCCTGGCGTGCCCGGGAGCGGGAATGAGCACGGCGATGCCGCCATGCCGGGTGAGGTCCAGCAGCCGGGTCATCTGCTGGTCGGTGGGGGTAGTGCGTGACACCAGGAGGGTGAGATCCCATCCGTCGGGGGCCTGCGCGCGGCGGAGCCGGATGTCTCCCGGCCCGGCATCGATGATCTGTCCGGCGAGTTCGGTAGCACGGGCGTCAAGGAGGTCGAGTGCTTCGTCGAGGGTGCCAACGGATTCAGCCCGGCCGTCAATGGCCAGCTCGGGGAAGCTCACGAGGATCAGGTCATACCAGCCCGCGAGCTGGCTGGTCGCCAATTCGGCGGCCATGGTGGCGAGCATTCGCCCGGCAAGCTCCTCCGGTCCGGAGCAGGCCGTCACTTGGAGGTGCTCCAGGTCCAGCAGGATGTATCCGCCGGCGTCGCTGAGCCCGGCCGTGACCAGGCCGGGCAGCAGATCGCCCGCCTCGCTGTTCCCGCCCGGGGCCAGGGAGGCGGGGCTGGGGAGAGTGAGCTGCCAGCACATTCCCTCTCGGCCGGGGGCGACTGTGAACGGCGCGGGCGGTGGGTTCGCGGCTGGGCTGGTAAGCAACACCTCCAGGAATTCGGGGGTGACGTGCAGGCTCTGCTCTGCCTGGACTGGGTGCCGCCGCATGGCCCATGGGACGACTCGCTGATGTTCATCTTCGACGGCGGCATCCTCAGCGACGAACAGCGCCTCAGCCTCAGGCTGCTCGACGGGAACTGGCAGCGTTCGAGTTCTGCGCGGAGGAAGAGGCGTCGAAACGTCTCCGTCCGTACGTGTGGAGACGTCTCAGTGCGGCCCTTGCCGCACTGGCGTCCGGGCAAGCCGCCTACTTGCAGGACGGCTGGCCCGCACAGCAAGAACGAGCGGGCTGCGATGACGGTAACGTCAGGTGAGCGATTTCGGAGCTGAGCTAGGCCGCCTGCACAGGCAACGCGGGCTCTCGCTGCACGCACTCTCCCGGCTGTCGCATTACGACGCGGGTTACCTCTCCAAGGTGGTCAACGGGCACAAACGCGGTTCACGCGAGCTGGCCCTGGAGATGGAACGGCACCTCTGCGCAGATGGTGCTCTCATAGCGGCGTGGGAGCGTTCAGTGCGCCCGTCAGTTCCGGTGATGCCGCTCGCCTCGCCTGAACCAGACGCCAACCTCCCGGTAGTGATGTGGCTTGAGCGCACCATTGCCGGGTCCCGCCAAGTCAACGACTCGCTCGGAGCACAGCCCCCGCCCGGCCCGTTCCACTCGCAGCTTCTCGCTGGAATCCTTGGTGCCCCGCCCCACCTCCTGTGGTTCAAACTGCCAGCGCCGCCCCCTGGACCGGAAGCAGCCCATCCTTCGTCCTTGCACGGACAGGCCAGGGCACCGTCCACGGGCGACCGCTCGCTGAGCGCGCCGAGCGCGGATCTGTACAGTGATCAGCGCTTGCACCAGCTCGTGACGGGGCGGAGCGACTCAGTGGATCGCCGGGAGTTCATCGAGGCAGGCTTGGGTGTAGTTGCCGCCGCGGCGACGCCCGCCGCAGGGCTGCTGGACTCGCTGAGCCATACCCCAATCCCTGTCGAGGTGCGTGAACACGACATCCAGCAGGTTCTTTCCGCGGCCCGCATATTCACTTCCTGGGACCACACCTATGGCGGCGGTATTGTCCGTGAGGCGGTGACCGCGCAACTTCGGTGGTCGGCCCGGCTGCTCGAGACCGACTGCCCGGAACGGCTGAGGCCAGCGCTGTTCTCCGCAGTGGGCTACCTCAGCGGTGTCTGCGGTGCCATGGCCTTCGACGCATACGCACATGACGACGCCCGGCGCATGTTCGCGTTCGGGTTTTCCTGCGCCGAAGTGGCGAACGACTGGCACTACCGGGCCAAGGTGCTGTCGCTGATGGCGCGGCAGGCTACCTGGTGCGGGCAGCCGGACAACGGCCTCACCTACGCCGAACTGGCGCTGGTCCGTGCGGACCGGCTGACTCACACCGAGCAGGCCATGCTGCACACCGCACGGGCCAGGGCACTCGCCAAGCTGGGCCGCGTCCAGGAGACGCTCACCGCCGTGGGGAGAGCCGATGAGGTCTTCGCACGGAGCCAGCCCGAGGTGGACCCGCCGTGGATGACGTACTACGACCACGCCCAGCACCAGGGCGACACCGGGCACGCGCTGTTCGACCTCGCTCTCGACGGTCCACCCGAACCGGCCATCCAGCGTCTCACCGACGCTGTCAACGGCCACCCGGACGCCTACGCCCGGTCGAGGGCCTTCTCCGGCATCAAACTGGCGACACTCATCATGGTTAAGGGAGACCCAACCGAGGCCAGCGCGATCGGCCAGCGAGCCATGGAGGACGCGGGCCGTGTCCGTTCCAGGCGAGTGGCGGACACCCTGCGCGAACTCCGCAGCGCCGCCAGCCGCCACGGCCGGGACCGGGCAGCCGCTGACTTGCGTGACCGCGTCAGCACACTCATTGGCGCGGCGTGACAGACGAGTCCGCCCGCTGGCAGGTTCTCTCCCGGGCCTGCGCAGCAGTGGGCCTGCCCGCCGAGGGTGCTGAACCCATCCGCCTGGGAGAGAACGCGGTCTTCCGCCTGCCGGGGCATCTGGTGGCGCGGGTGTCACGACCCGGGCACCAGGAGACCGCCCGCCGGGAAGTCGCTGTCTCACACTGGCTCAATGCCGCCGGCGTGGCAGCCGTTGCGGCGCTCGCTGGCATCGACCAGCCGGTGGAGGTCGATGGGCGCAGTGTCACCTTCTGGCACGAGCTGACAGGTCTGCGCGAAGGAACCCCCGTCCAGGTGGCCACCGTGCTCAAGCACCTTCATGCCCTGCCTGTCCCCGCCGGGGTGCCCCTGGGACCGCTCCGCCCCTTCGTCCGCTTGGCCGAGCGCCTCGAAGGGGCCGTAACCCTTCCTGACGGTGACCGTGCCTGGCTGAAGGAAAGGCTGGCTGACCTCGAAGACCAGTGGGCCGCCGTGGCTGGCTGCCTGCAGGTCTGCGTGGTGCACGGTGACGCCTGGTCGGGCAATGTCATGGCTTCGGACGGCGGGCAGGTCGTCCTGCTCGACCTGGAACGCTGTTCAATCGGTCCCCGTGAGTGGGACCTTGTCTCCACGGCGTTCAAGCACGTGACCAGCGCGCTGATCACCCGCACGCAGTACGCGGAGTTCTGCCAGACCTACGGCTGTGACGTCACCACCTGGACAGGGTTCGAGACGTTCAGGGACATCCGCGAACTCCGGGTCACGTGCTACGCAGCACAGCTCGCAGCCGAACACCCGCAGTACCAGCAGGAAGCCCGCCTGCGTGTCGACTGCCTGCGAGGGCGGCACGGCCCACGGCCATGGCCATGGAGGCCCGTAGGCTGAGCGGCACCCGGCGCGGGATCTTGCCCGGGACCGGCGACGGCATCCAGACTCCCACGCAGGCAGAAGCAGAGGCAGCAGCGCTGCACTCACTCACGGAGACAAGCGCCCCACGTCACCGCCCTGATCCGCCAGCTCCTCGAATCCAGCCCGTCCGGCCGACCCCAACTTCCGTAACTGTCCTGGCTGCCGACACTCAGATGCGCGGGTACCCCATCCGGGCAGCCGACAGCTCCCTCCTCGTGGATGGAGGGCGGCTGGTGTCCCAGATGGGGGGGAGCTTGACATGGCAGGCCACGACGTACCGAGGCGGCGGTGCCGCAGGCTCAGCCTCCGCGGACGGGGGCGCCGCGTGGCTAGCAGAGCGGCACGGGGGCACCGCGTGGGCGCGACACCGCCGCAATTGAAGATGATACGCCCGGAGTGCGTAAGACGTAATTACCAGGACAC
>DASYYE010000408.1:0-18280 GCA_035946955.1 Streptosporangiaceae bacterium
CCGCGACATCGACTGCGGCACGGACCGCCTGCTCGGTGAGGCGGACCGGCTGGTCGCCCAGGGGTTCTCCCACGCCGGCCTGGCCGACCTGGTCCGGGTCATGGCCTCCGCCACTGCGGGCAGCTCCGCGGGTAGCGACGACTGCGCTATTGCCCTCATCTGGCGTCAGTGAAGCCGCGCAAACGCGCCGGGAACTGCCGCGTGCACTGCCTGGAATATGACACTGACGTCAGTGTTGGGTTCTGGAATATGACGACAACGTCAGTGTTAGGTGTTGCCCGCAGGCGGGGCGGCTGTGCGGATGCCCCTCGGGGCAGGGACAGGTAAAGCGGCAATTTGCGTTCCGCACCGCGGTGTGTGGCACCCGCGCGAGGCCCGGCTGGCCGTTATGAATAGCGCCAAGGTGATGCGCACGATTCGTAGCCTTGCCCACCATAGTGCACCTGAACTGCGGTGACGTGTGCCAGCCCCGGGCCGGGAAGCCCAGCTTCCGGTCCCTTCCCGCCCTATTGAAAATGGCTGTGGAAAAGATGGGGCGTATCCCAGGTGCAAGGGCGCTGCAGGTGTGCCAGGTGACCTCTCGGTATACTACGGGCTTTCAACGGGGTGGGACAGGGGGCGCAGGCGCGCGATAGCTGGCGCGTTCTCCGACATGCGCGTCAGGTGACATACGTGTCATTGTTTGCATTCACCTGTTAGCTGTGAAGGAATGAAGCTGTGACGCGGCACACCACGCACCCCGCTGAGGGCGCCCCGGGTGCGGGCGCTGGTGACGCGCTTGCCGCGTCGGCCCGCGAGATCGGCGCGCGCGCGGCCGGGCAGGCCGGCGGCGAGAACTTTCCTGTCGCCCTGCGCCTGCTGCCGCGCCGGTACCGCCAGCACCTCGGTGCCCTGTACGGGTTCGCGCGCTCAGTCGACGACATGGGTGACGAAGCACCCAAGCAGGAACGGCTCGCCCTGCTGGACGAGATGGAGGCCGATGTCAGGCGCCTGTACCGGCCAGCAGCCGCTGATGTGGCTGACGGCCCGCGGCTGGGTGTCGTGCAGGCGCTGAGGCCACTGGTGACCCAGTGCGGGGTGCCCATGCAGCCGTTCCTGGACCTGGTCGAGGCCAACCGCCAGGACCAGGTGGTGACCCGCTACCAGACATTCGCTGACCTGGTGGCCTACTGCCGGCTTTCGGCCAACCCGGTCGGCCGGGTCGTGCTGTATGTCTTCGGTGCCGCCACCCCCGCCCGCGAGGAACTCTCCGACTACGTCTGCACCGCATTGCAGCTTGCCGAGCACTGGCAGGACGTGGCCGAGGACTACCAGGCCGGCCGCATCTACCTGCCGCGCGAAGACATGGACTCCGCGGGGTGCCGTGAGGCTGACCTGGCCGAGCCCACGGCGTCTGAGCCGCTGCGTGCACTCCTCGCGTTCGAGGCCACCCGCGCCCGGGAGCTGCTGGACCGGGGCGCCCCGCTGGTGGGTACCTTGCGCGGCGCGGCCCGGGCGGCTGTGGCCGGTTATGTGGCAGGCGGCCGGGCCGCGCTCGCCGCTGTTACCGCAACTGGTGCTGACGTGCTGGTCAGCACCCCCAAGCCGCGCCCGGCCCGGGTGGCGGCCGAACTGGCCCGCTCATATGCGACCGGGAGGTGAGGGTGGACACCCGCGTCGCCTACCGGCGCTGCGAGGAGATCACCTGGTCACAGGCCAGGAACTTCTCTTACGGCATCCGGCTGCTGCCGCCGGCCAAACGGCAGGCCCTGTCCGCGGTCTATGCGTTCGCACGGCGCATCGACGACATCGGCGACGGCGCCATGCCTGCCGAAGAGAAGCTCGCGGGCCTGGCGCAGGCCCGTGGCGAGCTCACCGGGCTGCAGGAGCCAGCAGCCAGCCAGGACGGCGACCCGGTGCTGGTCGCGCTGGCGGACGCCGCGCAACGGTTCGGCCTCCCGCTGGCCGCGTTCGGCGAGCTCATCGACGGCTGCGAGGCCGATGTGCGGGGCACCACCTACCAGACCTTTGAAGACCTGCTGCACTACTGCCGCTGCGTGGCCGGTTCGATCGGGCGGCTGTCGCTCGGGGTGTTCGGCGCCGGTGACATGGCCGAGGCCTCACCCCTGGCCGACTCCCTCGGTGTCGCGCTGCAGCTCACCAACATCCTGCGTGACATCCGCGAGGACTACGGCAACGGGCGCGTGTACCTGCCCGCCGAGGACCTCGAGCGGTTCGGCTGCAGCCTGGACCCAGGGTCGGACGAGACAAAGGTGGTGGCACTCGTCGAGTTCGAGGCCGACCGGGCGCGGCAGTGGTACGCGCGGGGACTGCAGCTGATGCCACTGCTCGACCGCCGCAGTGCGGCCTGCACCGGTGCGATGGCGGGCATCTACTACCGGCTGCTCGCCAACATCGCCGCCACCCCGGCGGCTGTGCTCACCCGCCGCATGTCGCTGTCTGCCGGGGAAAAGGCACTCGTGGCGGCACGCGCCCTGACATCGGCCGCCCTGCGCCCACCTGGGGCCCACAGCCGTAACGGGTCAGATGTGGCACCAGGGGCGGCGCAGTGAGCCGGCACGTCGTGGTGGTGGGCGGTGGCCTCGCGGGGATCACCGCCGCGACCGCCCTGTCCGAAGCGGGTGAGCGCGTCACGCTGCTGGAGGCCAGGCCACGCCTGGGCGGCGCCACCTCGTCCTTCCGCCGCGCCGGCATGGTCATCGACAACGGCCAGCATGTGTTCCTGCGGTGCTGCACCGCCTACCAGGGGCTCCTCGCCCGGCTGGGCATGACCGGCGCGGTATCGCTCCAGGACCGTTTCGACGTCACCGTGCTCAGCCCGGCTGGCCGGGCGAGCCTGCGGCGCAGCGGCCTGCCCGGCCCGCTGCACATGGCCGCGGCCCTTGCCCGGTACCGGTTCCTCTCCCCGGCCCAGCGGCTCCGGGTCTTGCCCGCGGTGGCAGCCATGGCACGCCTGGACCCATCAGACCCCTCGCTCGACCGCCAGGCGCTCGGCAGCTGGCTGGCTGCCCGGTGGCAGGACGAGCGGATGCGGCGGGTGCTGTGGGACTTGTTCACCGTTTCCGCCATGAACATCGCCGGTGACGAAGCAGACCTCGCGCTCGCGGCCACGGTCGTCAAGACAGCACTGCTCTCGTCGCGGGACGCGGCCGACATCGGCACCCCGGCTGCGCCACTCGGCGAACTGCACGGGAATGCGGCGGCCAGGCTGCTGGACCGCCTCGGTGCGCGGGTCCGGCTCAACGCCAAGGCCGAGGCGATCGAGGTGCTCCCCAGCGGCGGCTTCCGCCTGAGCGTGCGCACCAGGAGCAGCACGGCGCACCAGCCCACACCCCCCGGAGCTGTGGACAACGATGATCCGTTCAGTTTTTCGCCCCCCCAAGGGGGAAAAACTGAACGGATCATTGATGGGGACGGCCCAGGGGCCGAGGACGGGGGGTACGCGGGGGCTGCGGAGGTGCTGCGGGCTGACGCGGTGGTGCTGGCGGTGCCCGCGGGAGCGGCGGGCCGACTGGTGCCGGCGGGGGCGGTGCCGCGGGACGGCGCGGACTGGGGTGGGCTGGGGACATCACCCATCGTCAACGTCCACGTCGTGTATGACCGGCGGGTCACCCGTCTGCCGTTCGCCGCCGCCGTGGACTCGCCGGTGCAGTGGGTGTTCGACCGGACCGGCCCCTCCGGCCTGGCATCAGGGCAGTACCTGGCGGTGTCGCTGTCCGCGGCCGACTCCTACGCCGACGTGCCCGCGGCCACGATGCGCGAGGAGTTCGTGCCAGCGCTGGAGCAACTGTTCCCCGCCGCAGTGAACGCGGGGGTGAGCGACTTCTTCGTCACCAGAGAACGGCGGGCCACATTCCGCCAGGCGCCGGGGTGCGGTGCGCTGCGCCCGCGGACCGCCACTGCGGTGCCGGGACTGGTGCTTGCGGGCGCCTGGACCGACACCGGGTGGCCAGACACGATGGAGGGAGCCGTGCGGAGCGGACTTTTCGCAGCCCGGGAACTGCGGGGCGTCCCGGCCCGGGCACTGGGCCGGCGTACCCGGATGGGTGTCACCACGGGGGCGGTGGCATGACCGCCGTGATGCCAGCGGGTGTGGAGACCGCCCGCGACCTGGTCGGGCCTGCGCTCGCGGAGGCCATGAACCGGCTGTCCCCCGAGGTGCGCACGGTCGCCGCCTACCACCTCGGGCTCGCGCCTGCCGACCCCCCTGACCCGGCGGCCCCACGGCCCAATGGCGCGGGCAGGCGGCCGTCAGGAGCGGGCAAGGCGCTGCGGCCCGCACTCACCTTGCTGTCGGCGCGTGCCGCTGAGGCACCGCCCGAACGCGGCGTCCCCGCGGCGGTGGCCGTGGAACTGGTGCACAACTTCTCGCTGCTGCACGACGACATCATGGACGGCGACACCGAGCGCAGGCACCGGCCGACCGCCTGGACCGTCTACGGCGTCGGCGCCGCGATCCTGGCCGGGGACGCCATGCTCGCGCTCGCACAGGACCTGCTGCTGGAGGATTCGGCACCGCAGGGGGTGTGGGCCGCCCGGTGCCTGTCCGCCGCGGTGCAGCGGCTGATCGCCGGCCAAGGCGCGGACCTGGCGTTCGAGGACCGCGATGAGGTCAGCCTGGCCGAATGCCTCACGATGGCCAGTGACAAGACGGCCGCGCTCATGGCCTGCGCATGCAGCATCGGCGCGATCCAGATCGGGGCCGCGCCGGAGCTGGCCATGGGACTGGCCGGGTTCGGCGCGCACGCGGGCCTGGCCTTCCAGCTCACCGACGACCTGCTCGGTATCTGGGGTGCCCCGGAGGTCACCGGCAAGCCGGTCCGTTCCGACCTGCGGGCCAGGAAGAAGTCGCTGCCCGTGGTGGCGGCGCTGACCGCGGGCAGCCCGGCCTCGGACAAGCTCGCCGCCCTGCTGCGTGCCGAGGAACCGCTGAGCGAGGACGACCTGGTCCTCGCGGCTGACCTGGTCGAAGAGGCCGGAGGCCGGGACTGGACGCAGGCCGAGGCCGCCGCCCAGCTCAGCGCCGCCCACCAGTGCCTCGAAGAGACCCCGATGCCCGCGGAAGTCAGGTCCGAGTTCGCCGGGATCGCCGAGTTCATCACGGCACGGCAATGGTGACAGGGAGGCGGCCATGACAGTCACGGACCCGCGCCCCCGGGCCAGCGCCGTGGCGGCGCAGGCGCTGGAGCGGGCCCGGGACCACCTGCTCGGCCTCCAGCATGAGCAGGGCTGGTGGCGGGGTGAGCTGGAGACCAATGTCAGCATGGACGCCGAAGACATGCTGCTGCGGGAGTTCCTGGGCATCCGCACGCCGGAGCAGACCGATGCCAGTGCCCGCTGGATCGCCTCCCAGCAGCGGGAGGACGGCACCTGGGCCAACTTCTTCGGCGGCCCGGGGGAGCTGTCCACCACGGTGGAGGCCTACACCGCACTGCGCCTGGCTGGCCACCCGCCATCAGCACCGCACATGGCGAAGGCGGCCGCGTGGGTACGCGGCCAGGGCGGCGTGCCCGCCACCCGCGTGTTCACCCGGATATGGCTGGCCCTGTTCGGCCAGTGGTCCTGGGACGAGCTCCCTGTCATCCCGCCCGAGCTGATCTACCTGCCAGCGTGGTTCCCGCTCAACGTCTACGACTGGGCGTGCTGGGCCAGGCAGACACTCGTCCCGCTGACCGTCGTGGTGACGATGAGGCCAGCGAGGCAGCTCCCGTTTGGGCTTGACGAACTCAGTGAGCCGGGCAGCACGCTGGCGCGGCGCGGCGCAGGGCGAGGAGGCAGCGGCCGGGCGGGCGCTGGACGGTCGCCGGCTGAGGCTGTGTTCGTGGGACTGGACCGCGTGCTGCACTCCTATGAGCGTCACGCGATGCGGGCCACGCCGGTGCGGGCGGTGCGGCGCGCGGCGGTGCGGCGATGCCTGGAGTGGGTGGTCGCGCGGCAGGAGCGTGACGGCTGCTGGGGCGGGATCCAGCCGCCCTGGGTGTACTCACTGATCGCGCTGCACCTGCTCGGCTACGGGCTGGACCACCCGGTCATGGTGCGTGGCCTGGCCGGCCTGGAGCGGTTCACGGTCACCGAGGACACGCCCGACGGGCCGGTGCGGCGGCTGGAGGCGTGCCAGTCCCCGGTCTGGGACACCGCGCTGGCCATGGTGGCGCTGGCCGACGCCGGGCTGCCTGGTGGGCACCCCGCGCTGCGGCGCGCCGCGGACTGGCTGCTGGCCGAGGAGGTCCACGGGCCAGGTGACTGGCAGGTCCGCAGGCCGGGCCTGGTGCCCGGTGGCTGGGCCTTCGAGTTCGACAACGACGTCTACCCGGACGTGGACGACACCGCTGAGGTGGTGCTCGCGCTGCAGCGCGTGGCATGCTCCGCCGGGGACGCGGCCCGCGACGCCGCGGTGCGCCGCGGGATGGACTGGCTCATCGGCATGGCCTCGCGCGACGGCGGGTGGGCTGCCTTTGACGCCGACAACACGTCCTCGCTCGTGCGCAAGCTGCCGTTCTGCGACTTCGGTGCGGTCACGGACCCGCCATCAGCCGATGTGACCGCCCACGCGGTCGAGGCGCTCGCGGCCCAGGGGCTGGCGGCCAGCCGCGCGGCCCGCCGCGGGGTGGTGTGGCTGCTGCGTGCCCAGGAGGCCGACGGGTCGTGGTTCGGCCGGTGGGGGGCCAACTACGTGTACGGCACGGGCGCGGTGGTGCCCGCACTGCTCGCGGCCGGGGTGAAGCCTGAAAAACCTGCGATCCGGCGGGCGGTCGCCTGGCTGGAGGCGCACCAGAACCCCGACGGCGGCTGGGGCGAGGACATCCGCTCCTATGACGACCCCACACTGGCGGGACAGGGTGTGTCCACCGCGTCCCAGACCGCGTGGGCACTGCTGGCCCTGCTGGCCGCCGGGCCGCCCGGCCCGGCGGCACAGGCCGGCGTGCGCTGGCTCGCCGAACACCAGCGTCCCGACGGGACGTGGGACGAGCCCCAGTACACCGGCACCGGGTTCCCCGGCGACTTCTACATCAACTACCACCTGTACCGGCTGGTCTTCCCGGTCACCGCGCTCGGGCGCTACGTGGCGGGTGTGTCATGACGGCAGGCTGGGGCGACACCCGCCTCCTTGTCTGCTCTCCGCTGCGCTTCGAGGCCCGGGCCGTCCGGCGCGGGCTGGGCGAGGCCGGCGAGGTGCGGGTCACCGGGTATGGAGCGGGCCGGTCGCGGCGGAGCGCGGCGGCCCTCGCCGGTGAGGGTTATGGGGCGCTGGCTGTCGCGGGGGTCGGCGGTGGGCTGGTGGACGGGCTGGTCCCGGGTGACGTTGTCGTGGCCACCGAGGTCACCGACGGGACGGACACGGTGCCTTGCCCAGCGGCGCCATTGCTCGCCGGTGAGCTGCACCGGGCGGGGCAGCCTGCCCGCGCCGGACGGGTGGTGACCGTGCCCCGGCTGGTCCGGGGCCCACAGCGCCGGCAACTGGCGGCCACCGGGGCGCTCGTGGCCGACCTGGAGTCACTCCCGCTGGCGGCCGCGGCACAGGGGCGTCCGCTGGCCGTGCTGCGTGCCGTGTCCGACACCGCGGACCAGCCGCTGTTCGGCATGCGCGGGCCCGCGGGCGGGCTGGCGGCCCTGCGTGCCCTGAGTGCCGCCGTTCCCGTGCTCGGCCGGTGGGCGGCGGCAGTGGGGGAGCGGCGGGTGCTGCTCGCGGGGCCGAGGTCGTTCTGCGCGGGCGTGGAGCGGGCGATCGAGGTCGTGGAGAAGGCGCTCGACACGCACGGCCCCCCCATCTACGTGCGCAAGCAGATCGTTCACAACACCCACGTCGTGGCCGGGCTCGAGCAGCGTGGCGCGGTGTTCGTGGACGAACTCGACGAGGTGCCGGACGGGGCGCGGGTGGTCTTCTCCGCGCATGGCGTCGCGCCGGCGGTCCGCGACGAGGCGCAGCGGCGCGGCCTGCGCGCCGTGGACGCGACCTGCCCGCTGGTGTCCAAGGTCCATGTGGAGGCGAAGCGGTTCGCGTCCGAGGGGTACCTGGTCGCGCTGATCGGCCACGCCGGCCACGAAGAGGTCGAGGGCACGCTGGGCGAGGCACCAGAGTCGATGGTGCTGGTGGAAACGGCCGAAGACGTCGCGCGGCTGCGCCCCCGCGACCCGGGCAAGGTCGCCTACCTCATGCAGACCACACTGGCCGTGGACGAGGCGGAGGACATCGCCGGGGTTCTGCGGGAACGGTTCCCGCAGGCCAGGGCACCCGGTAGTGACGACATCTGCTACGCCACGACCAACCGGCAGCAGGCGGTCCGCGCGGTCGCCGCTGAGTCGGACCTGGTGCTGGTGGCGGGCTCCGCCAACTCCTCGAACTCGGTGCGGCTGGTGGAGACGGCGGTCCGCGCCGGAACCCCCGCCCACCTCATTGACGGGCCGTCCGACATAGACCTCGGCTGGCTGCCGGGTGTGTCCACGGTCGGCCTGACCGCGGGCGCGTCCGCGCCGCCCGCTGTGGTGGAGGACATCATCGCCGCCCTGTCCGGCCTCGGGCCGGTGGTAGTGAGCGAGCGTGTGGTCACCACCGAGAACATCCGTTTCAGCCTGCCCAAGGAGGTCAGGTCGTCATGACGATGCCACTGCGGCAGAGCCTGCGCATCGGGGCCTACCTGATGCGCCAGAAGCTGGCCGGCCGCGAGAAGTTCCCGCTGCTGGTGGAACTGGAGCCGTTGTTCGCGTGCAACCTCAAGTGCGCTGGCTGCGGCAAGATCCAGCAACCGGCTTCGTTGCTGAAACAGCGCATGCCGGTCGCGCAGGCCGTTGGGGCGATCGAGGAGTGCGGGGCGCCCATGGTCTCGATCGCGGGCGGGGAGCCGCTGATGCACCCGCAGATCCACGAGATCGTGGCGGAGCTCATCAAGCGCAAGAAGTATGTGTTCCTGTGCACCAATGCGTTGCTCATCCCGCGCCACATCGACAAGTTCACCCCGTCGCGGTACCTCGCCTTTGCCGTGCACATCGACGGGCTGCGGGAACGCCACGACCAGTCGGTGTGCAAGGAGGGCGTGTTCGATGAGGCCGTGGCCGCGATCAAGGAGATCAGGCGGCGCGGCTTCCGGGTGACGACCAACACGACGTTCTTCAACACCGACACCCCGCAGACCGTCATCGACGTGCTCGACTACCTCAACGACGACCTCGGGGTGGACGAGATGATGATCTCCCCGGCGTATGCGTACGAGAAGGCGCCGGACCAGGAGCACTTCCTCGGGGTGAGCGAGACACGCGAGCTGTTCCGCAAGGCGTTCGCGGACGGCAGGCGCAGGCGCTGGCGGCTCAACCACTCACCGCTGTTCCTGGACTTCCTGGAGGGCAAGGCCGACTTCGCCTGCACGGCGTGGGGGATCCCGTCGTATTCGCTGCTCGGCTGGCAGCGGCCCTGTTACCTGATGTCCGACGGGTACGTGAAGTCCTACAAGGAGCTGGTCGAGACCACGGACTGGGATGCCTACGGCCGTGGCAAGGATCCGCGCTGCGCGAACTGCATGGCCCACTGCGGCTACGAGCCGTCTGCCGTGCTGGCCACGATGGGGTCGTTGCGCGAGTCCCTGCGCGCGATGCGCGGCTAGCTCTGTTGGTCCCGCTCGCCTCCGGCTCGCGGGAGCTCAGGACTTGCGGCGGCGGGCGGCGTGGCGGCGGGGAGTCCTGGGTTTGCTGACCGGGGCGGTGGTGCGCGGACGAGCGGGCGGCTTGGGCGGCTCCGCCGGGAGTTGCAGCTCACACCACACGACCTTGCCGGCGGTGGTGCGGCGGGCGCCCCAGCGGTGCGCAAGCTGGCTGACGATCTGCAGGCCCCGTCCTTGCTCGTCGTCGTCGGCCACGTGCTGCAGCCGGGGCAGGGCGGGTGAGGAGTCGGCCACCTCACACACCAGCGTGCCCTCTTTGATGAGCCGGAGCGTGACCGGCCCATGCGCGTGCCGGATGGCGTTGGTCACCAGCTCCGAGGTGAGCAGCCTGGTGAGGGGTGCCAGGCTGTCGAGGTGCCATGCCACCATCACGTCGTTGACCAGCGAGCGGGCCTTGCCCGCGGAGATGGCCTCGTGGTCCAGTTCCCAGGATGCCTGCTGGTCCTTGCCGATCCGCTGGAGCTTGGCGATCAGGACGGCGATGTCGTCACGGTGCTCGTCCGCGTAGACACCGGCGAGTGTGGACTTGGCCAGCTCCTCCAGGTCCGCGGACATGGAGTCGGGAGCGAAGATTTCCTGTAGCCGCTTGAGCCCGTCGTCGATGTCGCGGTCGCGGCTCTCCACCAGGCCGTCGGTGTAGAGGACGAGCAGGCTGCCGTCCTCCACGTCGAACGTCCGGCTGGCGATCGGGCCCTCACCCACCCCCAGCGGGGGCGCGGGCGCCACGTCCAGGAACTCGCTGGTGCCGTCGGGGTGCACCAGCAGCGGCGGCAGGTGGCCGGCCGAGGCGACCTCCATCTGGCCGTTCACCGCGTCGTAGGTCGCGTACACGCAGGTCGCGAAGTGCGGCTCCCGCTGGCCGATCACCTGCATGAGCTCGTTGAGCTGCTGGAGCGACTCAGCGGGGGGCAGCTCGAGCATGGCCAGCGTCTGGATGGCGGTGCGCAGGCGGCCCATGGTGACGGCGGCCCGCACACCGTGGCCAGCCACGTCGCCGACCACCAGCGCCACCCGGGCCCCGGGCAGGGCGATGGACTCATACCAGTCGCCGCCGACCTCGATGAGCTGGCTGCCGGGCAGGTAGCGGTGCCGGACCTGGACGGAGGAGGGAGCCGACAGGCCGGTTGGCAGCAGGCTGCGCTGCAGGGTCAGCGCGGTGGCCCGTTCCCGGCTGTAGCGGCGGCCGTTGTCGAGGTAGACCGCTGCCCGCGCGGCGAACTCCATCCCGATCTCGGCGTCGTAGGCGTCGAACGGCCGGAACCCGGCGCGCCGGGTGCATGCGACGAACCCGAGGGTGGACCCCTGCACGTTCAGCGGTAGCGCCAGCAGGGACGTGCCGGTGAGCAGTTCCGCGACCGGCTTGCGCATCCACGCCTCGGCGACCCGCTCCGCGTCCTCGGTGGTCATGATCGACTCGAACACCGTCTTGCCGGTGTCCAGGCACTCCGCGTAGGGGGTGCCCTTGGGGTAACGCAGCACCTCCCCGGTGGGGAACGCCGCCTGCCAGGTCGCGGCGTCCTCGTCGGAGGCGGTGGCCAGCCTGCGTACCAGGTGGGAGCCGTCCTTCTGGGGTGCGGGCGCTTCGTCGGCCGCGATGAGGCTCTCCAGCATCAGCAGGCCAGCAGCGTTGCTGAAGTGGGGCACCACCACGTTGATGAGCCCGCGCGCCATCTGGTCGAGGTCCAGGGTGGCCCCGATCCGGCGGAACGTGTCGTCGAGCAGGGCATGCCGCATGATCGCGGGGTCGAGGAACTGCTCAACGGTGGGCGGCGGCATCCGCAGAATGGCCAGCGCGGCCGCTGACGCGCCATTCTCGGTGCGCATGGGCTGGACGGTGACCACTGTGTCAACCGGATTGCCGTGGGCAGCACGGAATGTCAGGACGGCTTGCGCCTCACGCCCGGCGTTCGCCGCCTCCAGGAGGCTGGCGATCGACCCTGCGTGAGCAGGTGTGCCTGCGACGAGATCGTTGAGGGGGGTACCGAGGAGAGTCCCGCTGGGAGGGGCGAGGATTTCCTGCGCACTCCGGTCGTGCTGAACTACCCGTCCGGTCCTATCTATCCCCAAGATCAGCGTCCGCACTGATGTGTGGGACAAGAGCTCAGTGATCTTTGAAGAATACCGAATCTGCGCTGTGTCGTCCGGTCTAATCGGGTGGTGACTGGCCTTGTGGGCGGAGTGTCTGGAAGTTGCTGCTATTTCGGGGTAGTTCGCACCACGCCGGGCAGGCTCACGGGGGCGCTGGCTGCCCCGGCGGGACTGTGCTGGACTGGCACTATCGTCGATGTGGACGGCGCGTCAACGGGCACCGAACGTGCGCCAGCGGAGGCCGGTGCGCGGGCATGGGGGTTCCCAGTGCCCTCGGGCTGAGAGTAAGGACATGCGGCGGTGGATGGGAGCAGCTCACTGATCGGCTCCATCGGGATCCTTACCGTGCCGACCCGTGGTGCGCAGGGCCCTGGCGAGGTCGTCATCCGGATCCGCGGCGGGTCAGAGGCCTTTATCGCGTGGTCCGCGGAGTCCCTGCCCAAGGGGGCCTCGGTCGTGGTGGTCAACGACCGGGGGACCAGGGCTGTGGACGTCAGTGCGTGGAATGATCCATTTAGACCTCTTCCCGACGATGTCGTCTAAGGAGCGGAACCATGTTCGGTTATCGCGTCCCCGCGCCCGACGAGGCCATGCTGATCTCCGGTGGGAGGCGGTGGCGGAGTGGGGCGCCCTTCAAAGTGGTGGTGGGCCATGGCTCTTTCGTGACCCCGCTGTTTCGCAAAGCGCGCTACATGACCCTGTCTATGCAGGAGTCCGAAGTAGCCGAGAACTGCGTTACCCGGCAGGGCATCGCGGTGAACGTACGGGCCGTGATCGCGTTCAAGGTCGGTAACGACGACGAGAGCATCGTCAACGCGGGCCAGCGGTTCCTGTCCGACCAGGACCAGATGTCCACGCTGACCGGGCGCATCTTCGCCGGCCACCTCCGTTCGATTATCGGCTCGATGACTGTGGAGGAGATCGTCACCGAGCGCCAGAAGCTGGCGATTGAGGTTCTCGACGGATCGAAGGCGGAGATGGCCACCATCGGGCTCATCGTGGACTCCCTGCAGATCCAGGCCATCGACGATCAGGGTTCGGGCTACATCGAGGCGATGGCTGCCCCCCACCGGGCCGCGATCCAGCGGCAGGCGAAGATCGCCCAGGCCCAGGCCAACCAGGCTTCGGCCGAGGCGGAGCAGGCATCCCAGCGCAAGCAGGCGGAATACGCCCGGCAGACCGCCGTGGTGCAGGCCCAGTACAAGGCCGAGATCGACCAGGCGCAGGCCAAGGCAGCGCAGATGGGCCCCCTCACCCAGGCGCAGGCTCAGATGGAGGTCATCGAGGCCCAGGCCGAGCTGGCCAAGCGCCAGGCGGAGCTGCGGGAGAAGCAGTTGCTCGCCGAGGTGGTCAAGCCCGCTGAGGCCGAGGCGGAGAAAGTCCGGATCCTGGCCCAGGCCGATGCGGAGCGCACCCGAATCGTGGCAGCAGCGGCGGCCTCCAACAACCGGGTCGCCCTGGACCGGATGCTGATCGAACAGCTCCCGCAGATCGTCCGGGAGGCCGCCGGTGGCCTGGCAAACGCCAACCTCAACGTGCTGAACGGCGCCGACGGCCTGGGTGAGATCGCGGCCGGCCTGGTCTCGCAGGGCCTGACGATCCTGGACGCGGTCAAGAAGAACGTGTCCGAGTCCCCGGCCACTCACTCGTCTGTGCCGGCCATCCCCGAACCCCCAGGCGACGGCCAGGCGGCAGCTAACGGAAGCTAGCCGGGCTGGCTGACCCGGACTGGCTGGTCGGCGGCAGGACTGTCGCCCGGAATGATCTTCGTGGCTTGATCGATGTGGCCTGGCGGACATTCTTTTGTCCGTGAGCGCACATCGATCTTGGTGGACAGGGTTGTGGGTTTTGCTTCGGGCCACCCTTTTGTCCGCCAACCCACATCGATCATGGTCACGAAGATCATTGTCGCTTTGCCGCCGGTCGATCTTTTTGTCTGCCAGGCCACATTCATCTCCTGCGCCGAACCTCTCCGCCTGGTGCCCCACCATGCGAAGCTGCCAGGGTGCCGGGACTCGCCGCCGCCGCAGCGGTAGCTGCGCTCGCGTGGGCCTATCTGCTGGTCGGACACGGCTGGTACTGGCGTACCAGTTGCCGGCTGCCGCCTGATGGCGAAGCACCGGGTGGAGAGGCTGCCTCGCGAGGCCCTGGAGTCTGGCCGAGCGTGACGGCGGTGGTTCCGGCCCGCGACGAAGCGGCCATCCTGCCGGAAACCCTGCCGGCGCTGCTGGTCCAGGACTACCCAGGGCCGCTGCGTGTGGTGCTTGTGGACGACGGCAGTTCCGACGGCACAGCAGCGGTTGCCCAGGCGCTTGGCCGCGCCCACCCAACGCCCGCCCTGCGGGTGGTCCGGGGGACTCCACCGCCGCTGGGGTGGGCAGGCAAGGTATGGGCGATGTCGCAGGGGGTTGCGGCCGCGGGCGAGAGCGGGTACCTGCTGTTCACCGACGCCGACATCGCCATGGCGCCCACGGCGGTCACGGACCTGGTGCGGGCCGCCCTGGCCGATGACCGGGCACTGGTGTCCCAGATGGCCCTGCTGCGGGCATGGTCGGACTGGGAACGCTGGGTCGTTCCCGCGTTCGTGTACTTCTTCGCCCAGCTCTACCCCTTCTGGCGGGTGGCCAGGCCGGGCGGGCGGACCGCCGCGGCGGCCGGCGGCTGCATGCTCGTACACGCCGCCACACTGGCCAGTGCGGGCGGTCTTGACCGGATCCGCGGTGCCCGCATCGACGACATCGCCCTGGCCCGGCTGCTCAAGCGCGGGCCGGTGCGGGCCCGCTGCTGGCTCGGGTTCACCACCCAGGTGCGCAGCGTACGGCCTTACCCCCGGCTCGCTGACCTGTGGGACATGGTGGCGCGCAGCGCCTACACCCAGCTGAGGCACTCGCCGCTGCTGCTGGCGGGCACGGTCGTGGGCCTGGTGTGGCTGTACCTGCTGGCGCCCGTGGCCGCCGTCACGGGGCTCGCGTGGTGGGTGACGGGGGAGGGTGGCCGCTTGGTGGGCCTCTTCGGGTGGGCTGGGATCCTCGCCTGGGTACTCATGACCGTCAGTTACGTCCCTGTGCTCCGCCTGTACCGGCTCTCGGTGTGTCGCGCCCCCGCGCTGCCCGTCATCGCCGCGCTGTACGCCGCGATGACGGTGGACTCCGCGCGCCGCCACCGTGCGGGACGCGGTGGTGAGTGGAAGGGGCGGGTCGCCCACACCATCAATGGTGCTGGTGATTCTGCCGGGGATTTTGTGGTACCTAGCCGGCGATTCTGGGACGCGCTGCGCCGCAGGTAGGCGCAGATATTGTTGCAGTGAGTGACATCATGATTACCCGTGGTAAAGTGCTGCACGGATTCGACGGGGGCGGGCTCAGCGCCACAAGGAAGCACCACGGACGCAAGCCCGGGACCGGCCTGCGCGTCACCGCCTCAGGCCATCACTGGTCAGACCCTGGCCCCGCAGTCACACACGAAAGGACCCATAAGGATGCGCAAACGCATCAGCAGGGCGCTCCTCACCGCCGCGGCGGCTGGGGCCACCATCACCACGCTAGGTTTCGCAGCGGCCAGCCCAGCGGGCGCGTCAGCCGCGCACAGGTACTTCACTCCGACTGGCGGGACACCGATCGCGACCAACGCGAACTGCCACCTCTCGTCGCCCCCGGTCCCGGCCGACAACTGCGGGATGGCCGGCTACCAGGCCAGCGGACGGGACTTCCGCTTCGCTCAGGCGCTGGTCACCGTCCCAAACCACGTGGCTAACAAGTTCACGGACCCAGTGCTGTATGTGGCCCTCGACGGTTCAGGGACGGCCACGTACCAGTTCACCCGGGTCGGTGTCGCGCCGTGCCCCTCCGGCGGGACCGCGGCTATCGTGCCTGGCCACGTCATTTTCTGCCCGGCGAGCACGAGCAACTGGGTGGCTTTCTCCGCCATCGCTGGCGCACAGGGCTCGACCGTCAACGTCTTCCCGATCTCTTCCGTCTGCGAGGGTGACGGCGTGTCCGTGAGCGCCTACCTCGTGCCGACCGGCAACGGGGTGCACACCGTGATCAGCATCCCGTGCACCGGTGCCACCTTCAACAACAACTACACGGTGAGCGGGCCGGTGTACACCAGGGCACAGGCGCTGGCGGACTGGACCACGACCGTGGAGAACGGCGGCGCGCAGCCGCTCCCGGCCGTCCCGGGCGCAAAGGTCCGCGACGCCCAGTTCTTCCAGGGGCGGTTCACGACCGTGAGCGGTGCCCAGGGCACCTTCAACGGCCCATGGTCGCTGAACGCCTTGGAGGCCACGAGCAACGGCCACCTTCCCCCGATGGGCACGCTGATCGGCCAGCCGAGTTTCCTCTGGAATGACGGGAACAGCTTCAACGGCCTGGGCGATGACGCCTTCGGTGTGTGGCGCTTCCCGTTCTGACCTGATCCGGCACGTGGGTGCTGGCCAGACCGGCCCCGCCCGGGGCTGGCCAGCACCCACTGCCATGTCTGGGAGTTCCCGTCTGGCAGTTCCCGTCTGGCCGGAAGGAGCACATCGTGGGCTGGATCTCCACCCGTGGGCTGTTCATGGCCGGGGGGAGCGTCGCACTGGCAGGCCTGCTGACCGCCGCACCGGCCGGTGCCGCACCGGCCAGCGCCGCGGCGGTGCCGGCAGTGGCCCGGCAGGCGGGTTATGTGGCGACCGGGAGCACCTTCCGGTACGTCCAGGCGGTGATCATGGTGCCGGGCCTGCCGTGTACGGCTGGCGCGGACATGCCGCGGCTGTACGTCACCCTCGCCGGGCCTGGTGAGGACGCCCGCGCCGGGGTGCTGTGCGAGGGCAGCGGGCCGTGGCGCGGTTTCGTCCAGGTCAGTGACTCGGCGTGGCGCGCGCCTGTGTTCGCGGCCTTCGCGCTGCCGGGCGTGCGGCCGGGGCAGGGCGTGTTCGCCAGCGTCTATGCCGGTACCCGGGGAAGCGCCCAGTGCTCGCTCACCCTGCCGGACGGGGCAACGGTTGGCCGGGCCGTCCAGCTCCCCGGTCGTGTGTTCACTCAGGCCGGAGCCCTCGCCGACTGGGCGGGGGCGGGGGGACTCCCGGCCGCTCCTGTGCCTGCCCAGCAGGTCAGGGTGACAAGGTTCCTGTCAGGCGCGATCACCACCGAGACCGGCCAGCGCGGCGTGTTCACCGGGCCCTGGACGAAGAAGGGAAAGCTCTCCAGGCTCCCCTGGGCCTTGCGGCGCTACGAGGTCGCTGCCGCGGGGCGGGGCGGCCACCCGGCCACGGCCGCGCCTAGTTACCTGTGGAGCGACGGAACCCAGAGCGTGTTCGGCTCACGGGGCAACGCCTTCGGCATCTGGCTCCACTCCTGAACCGACCTGGGCGAGGCCGAGCGGCCCCGCCCAGGTCAGCGCCAAATCCAGTGGCGTGTCAGGTCCCAGCGTGGTGTGTCAGCCCGCCGGGCACGGAACTGTCGAGAGGTTCTGCCGGTAGTCGTTCAGCCGTTTGGTGACGAGCCCAAACGGGGCGGTCGGGTAGGAGATCACCCGGATCGGCCCGAATTCGGCGTGGGCGCTGCCGCCAAAGGTGTTGGTGGTGCCCGGGATGTAAGGTCCGCCCTCCTGCCACATGCACCCGCTCGGGGTCGACCGGGTCGTGTAGAAGGGGTAGAAGTTGGAGTTTGGCGGCGGGTTAACGCACCCGAGACCTGGGATCGGGTCCCGGGGGTTCTGCACGTGCCGCTGGCATGGCGTCACGACATTGAACGCAGTGTCACTCGACTCGTCGCGTGAGATGTCCGACTCGAACGACATCGACGTGTAGTTCGTCCCGCCCGTGGTGGGGCTGGAGAACAGCTCAGAGGTCGGGTGGAGCAGCGCGTCCGCGGTTGGGTTGCTGACCGAGCCGGGCCAGTTGAAGCCGTATGGCACGCCGTCGAAGTCGCCGTCGGTATTGAGGCAGCCTCCGATCCGCACCGTGAGCGATGCCGTCCCGGGCAGGCAGAACACGTCATCGCCCGAGGGGTCTGGCCCGGCGTTGTCACCGTCATTGGTGTCGGAGCCCAGCGGCTGGAGGCAGGTGTTGAGCGCGTCAGTGCCCACCTTGCCGCAGTACTCGAAGTGGCCGATCTCGTCAGAGAAGGAGATGTTGTAGGTGTGCGCGGCGTTGACATTGCGGGTCATCGGCGATGAGGTGCTGAACTCCGGGTGGAAGTTGTACGGGGTCACCGTGCAGGTGCTTGCGCTCGGGTCGAACACCACATTGGCGAACCCGTTGGCCATGCCCGCGGTCATCGACCCGGTGGTGTGCGTGGTGTTGTCGTTTACTTGCGTGCGCAGGCCATTTGGGGTGTCGAACAAGTGGACTGTAAGAGAGTCACCGGAGTTCATCAGGAAGTCCTGGGACGGCACCGGGATGAAGTGCTGCGGTGACGCCGGGCTGCCCGGTGCGGTCGCGACACCGTTCTTGGTGAGGAAGTCGAAGTTGACGTACTCGGGGCCGACTGTGTTGAGGCACGCGGTGTTGTTGAACTGGCCGGTGTTCTCGTTGTCGGAGAACGTGTCGATGGTCA
>DASYYE010000409.1:0-3738 GCA_035946955.1 Streptosporangiaceae bacterium
CAGCACCCAGCCGGGTGAAGGGCTCTTGCGCCACGGCGTCTGGCGCTGTGCGGGCGTTCTTCTGGGTTCTCGCGGGAGGGGACCGGCTGTGCCTGACAACATCGTGCTGATCATGCGATTTCACCCGGTGGGCGGTGACGACGTCTCCGTGGTATGCGAGGATTTCACACCAGGTAAACGGCCATCGGCCGATCACCATCCGGCCCTGTGCGGCTCAGCTCTGACCGCTGCCGCTCCCTGCGGTCGGGGTCGGCAGTTGTATCGCGCTGCCGCGTGGGGCTGCCGAGACTCCTGGCGACGAGCCCACCGGGCAAGGACAGGCGTATCCCGCGAATGGATCCCGCATCGAGGCCTGCGCCAAGGCCAGGCGACGCGCGGGCCCGAGCGGCGAAGATCGGGCCGGCGAACGGGCCAACTACGACCAATGCGGTCACCACCATCTGCACGGCCCGCTGCCAGGCGATCTGGACAGGCCTTCTCACGGCCACCACAAGATCGTCAAGAGTCCCCGAAACCGTGATGTCAGAGCGCTGGCGTCGGCGCCAGGCACCGCCACGCCACATGATCACGGACTGGGTCTGGGGTCTGGCGACGTGGTCACACTTCCAGGGCGGCGAGGTGGTCAGCGGAGCCGCCCCGCCATTCCACCAGGAACAGGGTCGCGTCATCGGTGGTCGCACCGCCCCGTGCTCGCGTCAGTGAGTGGGAGAGACTGCGCACCATCTCTTGCACGCCTTCACCCACGCGCCCAGCGCGTTCCACGAATTCGATCAGGCGCTCCTGGCCGAACTGTTCCCCGCCTGGCTTGTGCTCCTCGATGGCGCCGTCGGTGAAAAACAGCACCCGGTCGCCGCGCCGCAGGAGCTGCTCGCTGATTTGCGGCGTGGCCCCGCCGAAACCGACCGGCAGGGTTCCCGGGTTCTCCAGCGCCCGGACAACCCGGCGGTCACGGATCAGCAGCGGCGCCGGGTGACCTGCGTTGACCCATTGCAGGTGGCCTGTTGCGATGTCCAGGCGCATCATCTGCGCCGTGACGAACTGGTCGGGCCCGAACTGCTCATCAATGGCCGCGTCCATGAGCCCATACAAGTCGGCGAGCCCGACATTGGCCCGCCTGGCATGCCGGTACGCGCTGATAGCGAGCGTCGCCAGAATAGCGGCGTTCAGGCCGTGGCCCATCGCGTCGATGACAGCCAGGTGCACGACGTTGTCGTTGATCGCGTAGTCGAAGCTGTCACCAGCGACGCCGTAGGCGGGCTCGAGGATCCCGGCCAGCGCGACGTGCGGGGTGATCATGGTCATCGGGGGCAGCAGCGCCCACTGGATCTCCGCAGCCAGGGTCATCGGTTCGCTGCGGCGGGCCTGGATGAACTGGTCGGTGTAACTGTTCTTGGTGACCACCAGGCCGGCGACTAGGCCCGCGAGCCGCCGCAGCAACCGCCTGTCGTCCTCATCGACAGTGTCAACAGTGAGAGCCAGCACCCCAACCTCGTCGCTGCCATCAAGCAGCGGCAGGTATATCCGCATACCATCGGCCTGCTGCTGCTCGACCACGGTCATCTGCAAGAAAGCCCGGCCAGCCACAGAGCCATCGATCCGCTCGGGCTTCGCGGGCACCAGGCCCCTGCCGGGCAGCGGCCGCAACATCCGCTGGCCATAGTCCTGCAACAAGATGCAGACGTCCCGGCCGCCGATCCTGGCCGCCTCCTCCGCGACCAGCGGGGCGATCAATTGCGGCAGCATCTGGTGAGCCCGGTCCAGCAGCGCGCCGAGCAGCTGCTCGCCGAACCCCTCCGACCGGTCCACCACAGCCTTGCGGGACTGCCGCCTGTCCTCCCCCATGCCAGTTCCATTCCCCGCGACAGGTGAGCGGACCCCACGACCGCCGCGTGCGCCCACCTGCCGGGCCGCCCGGTGATCAGGTTGTAGGCGAGCGGCAGGTCTGCCGCTCGGGCGATGAACTGCAGCACAGAACCCACCCGGGATCTGAGGCATGCCCCCAGGCGCCGGGCGATCATGTTTGCACCCATGGGGGCGTCACAGAGGCGCCGGGAAATCTGGTGACGTCATCAGCTGGCTATCCATGGTTGTCACCTGTGTAACAAATTTTCGCCAGGGTCGCAGCCATTGTGTCCATCTCGCGCGGAGAAGTGAGCAGCGAGGCGGCTCAAGACCGGCGTATGGTCTAGACCTGATCGGGAATGCGGACTTGCTGCCTGAGCCAATGCTCCCATCGGCAGTACCTCCGGACCGGGACCGGCGCCGAACCGCCCGGGAGGACCAGGCTCATTCCGGCCGGTTCGCCATCAGCCGAGCCGACGGTATGTTGAGCATGAGACTCGTCGGGGTCAGCAGCGTATTCGTGATGCGACCGCTGGGCCCGGCACCGTCGCCCAGGACCCCGGCGGCACATCACGAGTTACTCACGATGTGCTTGCTAGGAGTTCCTTCGGTGCGGTCCCTCGAAGCAGGGTCTGCCCTGCCACGGCAGCAGCCCCTACTGGATGTCTCATCACCAGCCCCGCGGCGCGGCAGCGAGTACGCCCAGCTGTCCCCGCCAGATCAAGCAGGCTGGGCTGCTGGAACGGCGCCCGTGGTACTACATCTGGAAGAAGATCACGGTTACCACCGTCACGCTGGCCGCCGGATGGGCTGCCTTCGCCGTGGTGGGCGATTCGTGGTGGCAGCTGGCGGTGGGCTGCCGTCCAGCAGCAGCCTCCCTCCGGCGATGCCGGCGCCGCGAAGACCAGATTGATGTACACGCACCAGCGCCAGGACAGGTACTCGGTCAGGACGCCGCCGAGCAGCAGCCCGACGGCGCTGCACGAGGCGACGATCGCCCCGTAGATGCCGAACGCCTGGCCGCGCTCCTAGTCGAGGTCGGATGCCGCTGGACACGGCTCGCCAGGGCACGCCAACAGCCCTGGAGCTGCGTTCCCTCCGCCGAGGGCCGCAGCCAGGTGAGTGATCGTAGCCGTGTAGGCGCAGGCCGGAGCGACAGGCAGGCTGGGCCCGCGACCAGCCGCTGTGAGTGTCCTGAGCGACGTCGAGCCACAACTCGGCCGCTGCGTCCCGTAGTCACTGTCCTCGTGCCTTGTCATCTGCGCTGGCGCTTAGCTTGCTGTTTAACCTCGCTGTCCGCCCGGTTCGCTGGCGGGAAGGGGCAAGACGACCGTGGCATGACACGCCGCGGCTGCGACCGTCGATGAGGCTGCTGGTGCTCAAGGCCCGCCGACCGGCGGGAAGGCCGGCGGGCCCTTGCAGCGCACGCCCGGCCGGAGGTCTTGCACCGCGCCCCGGTCCGCAGGCATGCTCGCGGTGGCCGCGGATGAGGCCGGCCGGGGGTCAGGCTGTCGTGTAGACCTTCTCGACGAACTCGGCGAGCCGGTGCTCGTCGAGATTGCGGGCCAGGTCGGCCTCGGTAATGATGCCGACCAGGCGGTGGTTGTCGATCACCGGCAGGTGCTTGATCCGGTGGTCTTCCATCTGGTGCAGCACTTCGCCCACGCCGGCGGTGGCCTCTACCCAGAACAGCGTTTCCTGGGCCAGGTCACCGGCCCGGACCTGGGCCGGGTCGCGGCCTTCGGCGATGCACCGCATCACGATGTCGCTGTCGGTGAGGATGCCGTGCAGCCGGTCATCGGCGCCGCAGATCGGCAGCGAGCCGATACCGAGATCGCGCATCTTCTGCGCGGCGGCCGCGACGCTGTCGCCTTCGCCGATGCATTCCGCACCGTG
>DASYYE010000410.1:0-2222 GCA_035946955.1 Streptosporangiaceae bacterium
GAGCACCGTCAGCTCACGGCCACGCAGCGTGCCAAACGGCTCGTTCTTGCTGTTGTCACCGAGTTGGCGCAATCGCGACACAGCGATCCGCTGCGCGGCAAGGACCGCACCGGCCCCCGCCGCGGTGGCACCCGCGACTACTCCTGCTGCGCCTGTGATACGCCGGATGCTGGACATATGCCCTCCCGCTACGTTCCCGCGTAGGGCGCTGACGCGGTCCGGCAGTCCTGCCAGGAGCCCTCGTCGCCGTGCCAGGGACCGTCTTCGTATATTACTCCAAAGTAGCTTCTGGGGACGAGAGCCCCAAACCTCGTAACGACCTCATACGAGACCATGCCGAGCGCGTCCGCCCAGTCCTGGACCGTGGGCTCTCCCGCATCACCTGGGCCGAACAGCGTCACCTCGTCGCCCTCGGCGACCTCGGCGGCAACCGGCCCCTCCCCGAAGTCGATGATGCAGTGGTTCATGCTCACCGTCCCCGCCACCGGCCAGCGGTGGCCGCGGACACCGACCTCCAGCGCCGCGGCGGGGTTCCTCGGGACACCTTCCGCATAACCCACCGGGATGAGCCCAAGCGTGGCCCGCATGGCCGCCACGTACCTGTGTCCGTAGGACACGCCGGTCCCGCCGGCGACCTGCTTGACCTGGACGAGCCGCGACCTGACGGACATGGCAGGGCGCAGCCAGTCAGGCGGGCCACCCGGGAGCGTAGACAGGCCGTAGACTCCCCCACCCGTGCGCACCAGGTCGAACCACGTCTCGGACAGCGTCAGTGTGGCCGGGGTGTTGGCCAGGTGCCGCACCTGCGGCCTGGCCCCAGCGCGCTCGGCCATGGCCACGGCATCGCGGAACAACCCGAGCTGCACCTGGACTGACGGGTGGCCCGGGATGTCGGCGCAGGCCAGGTGGGACCACAGGCCCACCACCTCGACAGTGCCCTCAGCCTGCTCGGCCAGGGCGGCGTCCACCAGCCCCGGCCACTGCGCCATGGTGGCACCGCCCCGCGACATCCCGGTGTCCGCCTTCAGGTGCAGCCGGGCCGGCCGGCCCGCCCGCCGCGCAGCGGCCGCGATTTCGCGTAGTAGGCCGACCGTGCTGACAGACAGGTCCACGTCGTTGCGGATGGCCTCGTCGTGCGGCCCGCCCGGGACGCTCATGACGCACAGCAGCGGGGCCTGGATCCCGGCCCGCCGCAGTTCCAGCGCCTCCGCCACCCTGACCACGGCGAGCCAGTCCGCCCCGCTTGTCAGCGCCGCGACAGCGCACGGGAGGAGCCCGTGCCCGTAGGCATCGGACTTGACGACCGCCATGAGACCGGCCCCGCCCACGTGGTGCCGCAGCGCCGCCACGTTGTCGCGGATGGCACCGAGGTCGATCAGCGCCCAGGCCGGAGCATCCATGTCGGCAGCGTAATGCCCAGGTCAGCGCCTTGTGGGGTGACCGCGCGAACTCGCTCACCCACCGGGCGCCGGGATCTCCCCCCGCTCGATAGCCCTCGTCACGGCAGCGGTGCGGTCGGACACGCCGAGTTTGCCGAAGACGCGCAGCAGGTGGGTCTTGACCGTCGCCTCGCTGACGTACAGCTCGCGCCCGATATCGGCATTGGTCAGGCCCTGTGCGACCAGCAGGAGCACCTGCGCCTCCCTGGCCGACAGGCTGTCCCGCTGGGGCCGCCGGACATGGGTCATCAGCCGGGCCGCGACCGAGGGCGCGAGCACCGTCTCACCCCGCGCCGCCATCCGGATCGCATTGGCCAGCTCAGCGCGGGGTGCGTCCTTGAGCAGGTACCCCGATGCTCCGGCCTCCACGGCCCGCACGATGTCGGCGTCAGTCTCGTAGGTGGTGAGCACCACAACCCGGGCGGCCGGGTGGTCCGCCAGGATCCGGGCGGTCGCCCTCACGCCGTCCCCGGGCATCCGCAGGTCCATGAGTACGACGTCGACAGCGCCACCTGCTGCCGCCGCGACCGCCACCGCCTCGTCCGCGGACCCCGCCTCCGCGGCGACCTCGATGTCCGGCTCAGTCGAGAGCATGGCCCGCAGCCCCTCACGGACTACCGGATGGTCATCCACGAGCAGCACCCGCACTCTGCTAGTCCCGCCCGGGTTGGTCCCACTCGCCTCCGGGGCGCCTGAAGACACCGTCTTCCTCCTCGACTCGCTCCGCTCGCTCTGCTGGTACCGCTCGCCTCCGGGGCGCCTGAGGGCACTGCCTTCCCTCCT
>DASYYE010000411.1:0-1844 GCA_035946955.1 Streptosporangiaceae bacterium
CTGACCCTGTTGGCCAATTCGGTGCGAACGGCTCTGGTCCTGGCTGTCTGGGCGCACCACGCTGGTCGTATCGATCGTGAGAACTCTGCGATGGGGTGGTCGCGATGTCCTTGCACCCTGAAGAACCGGCAGCGGTTCCGGCGCTGACGGCGCGGATGGCCCGGGCGGCGTTCCCCGACGGTTGTCTTGGCATGCGTATCCGCGACGCCCTCGGGGCGGTGTTCGACGATGACGAGTTCTGCGACCTGTTCTCGCGCCGGGGGCAGTCGGCGTATTCACCCGGGCGCCTGGCGATGGTCTGCGTGCTGCAGTTCGTCGAAGGACTGTCCGACCGGCAGGCGGCCACCGCGGTGCGCGACCGGATCAGCTGGAAGTATGCACTCGGCCTGGAGCTGACCGACTGCGGCTTCGACTACTCCGTGCTCAGCGAATTCCGCACCCGTCTGATCGAGGGCGGCGCACAGCGGCGCATCTTCGACCTGGTGCTGGCGGCCGCCCGAAGCCACGGGCTGCTCGGCGCGGCGCACAGCGCGCGCACCGACTCCACCCATGTCCTGGGCGCCGTGCGCACGCTCAACCGTCTCGAACTGGTCGCCGAGACGCTGCGGGCCGCGCTCAACGCGATGGCCGTGACGGCCGCAGGGTGGCTGGGATCCTGGATGCCACCCGAGTGGGCCGACCGCTACGGCCGGCGGATCGAGAACTTCCGGCTGCCCCAGAGCGAACCCGAACGCGCCGCCTACGCCGTGCAGGTCGGCCAGGACGGCTGCGCGCTGCTGGCCCGCCTGGACGCTTGCGACGCCCCCTCGCCGCTGGGCCAGATCCAGGCCGTGCACACCCTGCGCGCCGTGTGGAGCCAGCAGTACGAGATGACGGGTGGCACGCCGCGATGGCGTGGCCCGAGCGAACTTCCCGCCTCGGCCGAACGCATCGCCTCACCCTATGACACCGAATGCCGCTATGCGATCAAACGGAGCATGTCCTGGGTCGGCTACAAGACCCACCTGACCGAGCAGTGCGACGCGCACGAGCCGCACATGATCGTCGACGTGGAGACCACGGATGCGGCAACCAGCGATCAGACCGTCGTCGAGACGGTGCACGACCGGCTGGCCCGCCACGGCCTGCTGCCGACCGAGCACTTCGTCGACACCGGGTACATGGCCGCTGAAACGCTGATCGGTGAAGCCCGCGACCACGAAGTCCACCTGGTCGGACCGATGCCCCCGGACACCAGCTGGCAGGCCAAAGCGAACGAGGGCTTCGATGTCTCGCACTTCACCATCGACTGGCAGAGGCGCACCGCGTCGTGCCCCCGTGGCGTAACCTCCTGCAATTGGCGTGAACAGCTGGACAACCGTGGCCATCGCGTCATCCGCATCCGCTTCCCCGACCAGCCATGCGCCGCGTGCGAGGCACGGGCCAAGTGCACCCGGCGGATCAGTGAGCCGCGCGACATCGTGGTACGCCCGCAGCAGCAGCACGAGGCGCTGCAACAGCGCCGCCACGAGCAGGACGACGCGTCATGGCAGCGGCACTACGGCACCCGCGCCGGAGTGGAGGGCACCATCTCCCAGGCCGTACGGGGCGGACCCGACATCCGCCACGCGCGCTACCGCGGCCTGCTCAAGGCACAGCTACAGCACCTGTTGACCGGCGCAGCGCTCAACCTGATCCGCCTCGACGCCTGGCTCACCGACACACCACTGGCCAAAACCCGTACATCACCGCTGGCCACCCTCACAGCAGCAACCTGACCAATTCGCCAACAGGGTCAATACTGCGGTGCGCTGGGCAAGGTCGGCAACTGCCAGATCGCCGTGAGCGTGCAGATGGTCACCGAC
>DASYYE010000412.1:0-33969 GCA_035946955.1 Streptosporangiaceae bacterium
CCGGCCGTGTTCGCCAAGCTCGCCTACCGCGAGTCCCCCGACGGCTGGCTCGCCGTCGTGTCCGCGGTGCGGACCGACCTGGGCAGGCTGGCCCTGGGGGAGCGGCCGCTGGTGCTGGTCTGCGAGGGCCTGGAGAAGCCCGGCAACCTGGGCGCCATCCTGCGCACCGCGGACGCGGCCGGGGTGGCGGCGGTCGTGGCGGCCGACCCGGCGACCGACTGGGGCAACCCCAATGTGGTGCGGGCCAGCAAGGGGACCGTCTTCAGCGTCCCGGTCGCGACGGCCTCCTCAGACGAGGCGCTGCACTGGGTCGCTGAGCAGGGCCTGCGTCTGGTGGCCACCACCCCGGGCGGTGGCGTGCCACTGACCGAGGCCGACCTGGCGGGGCCGGTGGCGGTCGCGGTCGGCTCGGAGTCCCATGGGCTCTCGCCGCGCTGGCTGGCGCGCGCCGAGGTGGCTCTGCAGATCCCGATGTTCGGCCAGGCGGACTCGCTCAACGTCGCGACAGCGGTGGCGGTTGTCGCATACGAGGCGGTGCGGCAGCGATTGTTGCAGGATAGGGCACAGTCCCGACATAGTTGACCAAGGTTGCGGGTCTGACCAACATGCCGCAGAATTGGTCAATGTTGCTCGTATCAGGTCCAACCTTGGTACAAGTGACAAGGCAAGACCCTTGCCACGAGGCACCGTGGCGAGGTGGACACGTCAGTTCCTGCCCGCTGCTGGCTGGCGTGAGGTGACCCGGCACTCCGGGTGCTCCGCAGCACGCCGGTGACTTGCACGGGTAATACGGCTGGGGCCGGCGGAACAGGGGTGGGAGATGACCGTCCGGGCACACATCCCGCGACACGCCCAGCACACACCCGTTGGCAAGATCGTCCGTAGCACCTCGCTGGCGTGGCTGTGGCAGTCGCTGACTGCCGCGGTCGTGCTCGCTGTGCTGACCTCGGCGGCGGCGTGGGTCGTCCACCTCGAGCAGGAAGCGGCAACACGGCTGCGGGCACAGGTCGCCCTGGAGACGCTCGACGCCAAGGTCGGTGGCCTACGTTACCTGCCCCAGGCACTCGCCTACGGCTCGACCCCGCCGAAGACGACCATCCTGCTGGAGCAGGGCCTGCGCCGGACGGCGGCCAGCGAGTCGGCAACGCTGGCAGACCTGTCCCCGTCGCTGGGAGTCCCGATCCGGACCGTCACCGATCAGCTCTCCAATGCCGCAGCCCAAGAGATCACGATGGCCAGCCGCGGCCAGATCAAGCAGGCCGGGACTTTCGACTTCCAGACGGTCACCCCGCTGTACACGAAGTTCACCAATATGAGCGCACACGCGGAACCGATCCTGCGCTCACTCGCGAGCAGTTCCGACACCAGCTCCCTCATCTGGGTCTGGGTCACCGTGCTCAGCACGGGCCTGCTGCTGGTCCTGATCCTGGCCGGGTTCGAGCGGTCCAGGCGGGAACGGCTGCGGACCGCGACCGAACGCGAGGCGCTGCGCGGGAGCGAGGAGCGGTTCCGTGCCCTGGTGCAGAACAGCACCGACGTCATCACCGTGGTCAACCAGTACGGCGTGGTCCTGTTCCAGGCGCCGTCGGTCCGGTCGGTGCTCGGGTACGACCCGGCGGCGATGGTCGGCGCGAGCCTGTCCGAGATCGTCCACCCCGGTGACCTGTTCCGCTTCCAGGCCCTGTGTGAGTCCGGCAGCCACGAAGGCCAGGACATCCGGCTCCGCCACGCCAACGGCACCTGGCTGGCGTGCGAAGCGCGCGGCACCAACCTGCGCAACCACCGTGAGGTCCGCGGTGTCGTGCTGAACATCCGCGACGTGAGCGAGCGCAAGAACTTGGAGAACGAACTGCGGCACCAGGCATTCCACGACTCCCTGACCGGGCTCGCCAACGGCGCCCTGTTCCGTGACCGCGTGGAGCACGCGCTCGCACGGCAACGGCGCACCGGCGGCCCGCTGGCCGTGCTCCTGGTGGACCTCGACGACTTCAAGACCATCAATGACAGCCTCGGCCACGACGGCGGCGACCACGTGCTGTGCCAGGTCGCCAGCAGGCTCCGCAGCGCGGTACGGGCCTCCGACACCGTTGCCCGCCTCGGCGGCGACGAGTTCGCCATCCTGCTGGAGGACTCCGCCCGCGGTAACGGCCCCTCCCGGGCCGCCGAACGTACGCTGGCCCGGCTCGCCCCACCCGTGCGCGTCAACGGCCGCTCGCTGATCGTCTCGGCCAGCATCGGCGCCGCGATCGCGAACAAGGGCAGGCCCGGTGGTGAGGAGTTGCTGCGCAACGCCGACGTGGCCATGTACGCGGCCAAGGCCCAGGGCAAGGGCCGCTGGGCACAGTTCGAGCCAGGCATGAACGTCGCGGTCGCCGAACGGCTGGAACTGCGGGCCGACCTGGTCGACGCGCTGACGGCCGGCAACCAGATGGAGCTGTACTACCAGCCCGTGGTCGACCTGGAGACACGCAAGGTCACCCTGGTCGAGGCGCTGCTGCGCTGGCACCACCCCAAGCGCGGGCTGGTGCCGCCACTGGAGTTCCTGCCGCTGGCGGAGGAGTGCGGGCTCATCGTCCCGCTCGGCCGCTGGGTGCTGCGCCAGGCGCTCACCCAGGTGGCCGCGTGGCGGCGGGAGAGCAGCTCACTGGCGGAGCTGGCCGTGAGCGTCAACGTGTCCGGCCGCCAGCTCGAGGACGCCGGGTTTGCCAGCGAGGTCCGCGACGCACTGGCCGCCTCCGGCCTGGACGACCCCGCAGCGCTCATCCTGGAGATCACCGAGACCACGCTGATGCGCGAGGCCGAGGAGACCATCACACGGCTGGGAGAGCTGAAGGCGATCGGCACCCGGCTGGCCATTGACGACTTCGGGACCGGCTACTCCTCCCTGGGCTACCTGCAGCATTTCCCGGTCGACCTGCTCAAGATCGACCGGAGCTTCGTGGCCGGCCTGGCTGGCGGCCCGCGCCAGGCGGCACTGGCCGAAGCGGTCGTGAAGATCGGCGCCTCGCTGGAACTGCAGACCGTGGCGGAAGGCGTCGAGATGGAGGAGCAGGTGGGCCAGTTGCGGGCCCTGGCATGCGGCTACGGGCAGGGGTTCCTGTTCGCGGAGCCGCTGCCCGCGCAGGGGTTCGAAGCCCAGTTCGCCGGAGAGTCCACCATGGCCCCGGCCATGGCCGTCACCCTGCCCTGACCTCCCGGGCGGTGCCCGCCAGGCGCCGCAACGGCGGGAGCGTGGGCGGCGGCTGGGACCGGGGTGGCAGCGAGCCCAGGAGTTCGGTGGTGACCGCGGCGACCGCCGCGACAGCCCGCTCGAATGCCTCCTCGGTACGGCCCGTCACCGTCTGGACGCCGCTGACCTTGCGGACATACTGACGGGCAGCGGCCTCGATCTCCTGCGGGCTCGCGGGTGGTTCGAGTCCCCGCAGCGTGGTGATGTTACGGCACATGGCCACGACGCTACGGCGCCCCACCGACAAGGGCCAATACAGGGGGGCTGGCGGGCGGCGCACGGGGTATGGCGTGGGAATGGACACGGCGCAGGTCCGGGCGCTGCCGGGGCGGCTGGAGCCCATGCTGGCGCGTCCGGGAGTGCTGCCACCCGACAACGGCACGTGGGCACTGGAGATGAAGTGGGACGGTGTCCGGGTACTGGCCTACGTGGACGGCGGCGCGGTCCGGTTGCTCTCACGGCGCGGGCAGGACATCACCCCCGCCTACCCCGAACTGGACGGCCTGGCAACCGCCCTGGCCGGGCGGCAGGCCCTGCTCGACGGCGAGGTCGTGGCCCTCGGTGCCGATGGCTGGCCGAGCTTCGAGGCGCTGCAGCGGCGGATCCACGTCACCTCCCCCACCGCCGCCCGGCTGTTCGCCAGGAGCACGCCCGTCACCTACCTGGCATTCGACCTGCTGCACCTGGACGGGCGCGCGCTGCTCAACGAGCCGTACCGGCGGCGGCGGTCGCTGCTGGAGTCACTGGCCCTGGACGGGCCGCGATGGCAGACTCCCCCGTCGTTCACTGGCACGCCCGGCGCCGACCTGCTGACCGTGTCCCGCCAGCACGGGCTGGAAGGTGTCGTGGCCAAGCGGCTGGAATCCCGCTATGAGCCGGGCAGGCGCACCGGCAGCTGGGTCAAGATCAAGAACATCTACCGCCAGGAGGCCGTCGTCGGCGGCTGGCGGCCGGGTCAGGGGCTCCGGTCGGGGCTGATCGGTTCGCTGCTGGTCGGCATGTACGGCGAAGGCGGCCTCGCCTACGCGGGCCATGTCGGGACCGGATTCACCCAGGCGGCACTGCAGATGCTCACCGAGCGGCTGGCGCCGCTGCGCCGCGACAGTTCGCCGTTCGCCGATCTACTGCCGGCCGAGCATGCCCGCGACGCGGTCTGGGCCGAGCCCGCACTGGTGGTCGAGGTCGCTTTCACTGGCTGGACCGAGGCGGGGCGCATGCGCGCCCCGTCCTACCAGGGCCTGCGCATAGACAAAGACCCATCCGAAGTCACCCGGGAGGTCTGATGACTGACAAGACACAGGTGAACGTGCGCCGCGTGTACGAGAAGCCGGAGCCGGGTGACGGCTGCCGTGTGCTGGTGGATCGGCTCTGGCCCCGTGGGGTTTCCAAGGAGGAAGAGAACTGGGATGAGTGGCTCAAGGACGTGGCACCGTCCACTGAGCTCCGGCGGTGGTACGGGCACGACCCGGCGAAGTTCACGGAGTTCCGCCGCCGCTACGCCGAGGAGCTTGGCGAGCCTGGCCACTCCGCTGCCTTCACGCACCTGCGCGACCTTGCGCAGTCGGGGCCGCTCACGCTCCTGACCTCCACCAGGGATGCTGCGCACAGCGAGGCCGACGTGCTGGCCGAGTTGCTCAACGAGGGCGCAGCACCCGGCGCGTAGCCACCACAGGCGCGGATCTCAGCCAGGGCCCAGCGGCTGCGGGCTGAGGAAGCGGGTGAACCAGTCGCAGGCGAGGTCGGCGACCCGCCCCAGTGCACCTGCCTCCTCGAACAGGTGAGTCGCGCCGGGCACCACCACCAGGCGGCTGTCACCACGCAACCCCGTCTGAGCCGCCCGGTTCAGGCCGAGCACCATCTCGTCGCGCCCACCCACGATCAGCAGCACCGGAGCCTGCACGCGCCCCAGGGCCCGCGTGCCCGCGAGGTCAGGCCGCCCGCCGCGGGACACGACCGCCGAAATGTCGCTGTCCGGCTCGGCAGCCGCGCACAGCGCCGCCGCCGCACCGGTGCTGGCACCGAAGTACCCGACGCGAGCGTCCTTGGCGACCGGGCTGTCGCGCAGCCAGTGGGTCGCCGCGTTCAGGCGGCCGGCCAGCAGCCCGATGTCGAAGACATGCGACCTGTTGCCTTCCTCACCGCCGGTGAGCAGGTCGAACATGAGCGTGCCCAGGCCCGCTTCGTGCATGGCCCCCGCCACGAACGCGTTGCGCGGGCTGTGGCGGCTGCTCCCACTGCCGTGCGCGAAGACCACCAGCCCAGCCCCTGGCGCGGGCGGCGTGAGCTGGCCGCTCAGTAGTACTTCACCTGCTGCGACCGTGACCTCCTCGGCCGGGCCGGCCGGCCCCGCCCTGGGCCGCAGCGCGCGGACCACCTCCTCGTCACTGGTCTGCGTGAAGTCCTCGTACCACTCGCCAATGGCCAGGAACCGTTCGGGCATCACCAGGCAGACCACCTCGTCGGCGTCACCATCGAACATGGTGGCGGCCGCGCGGGGGGCGACAGGCACCGCGAGCACGACCCGTTCGGCACCCTGTGCCCTGGCCACGTGGCACGCTGCCCGGGCGGTGGACCCGGTGGCGATGCCGTCGTCCACGATGACCGCGGTCCGGCCGGCCAGCGGCAGCCGGGTGCGGTCCCCCCGGTAACGGTCGGCACGGCGGCGCAACTCCGACCGCTCCCGTTGCTCGACGCGGGCCAGTTCCTGTTCGCTCACGCGCGCGTACCGGATGACCTCGGAGTTGATGATCCGCGTGCCGTCCTCACCGATCGCGCCCCTACCGAGTTCCGGCTGGGCGGGCACACCGAGTTTGCGCACGAGGATGACGTCCAATGGCGCGTACAGCTCACGCGCCACTTCGGCCGCAACGGCCACACCGCCACGTGGCAGCCCGAGTACGACCACGTCTTCGCCGCGCAGGTGGCTGAGGCGTTGCGCCAGCCGCCTGCCCGCATCAGCCCGGTCACGGAAGCGCATGACCCAACTCCTCCCGCTCACGCGCCCGGCAGCCCCACGACACGGCGGGGAGCGCCGGCCGCCAAGGCGGTGGGTGGACCTGCGCGCGGCGTGCTGCGCGGCGGGCCCAGCAGTGATCGCCTCAGGGTTGTGCATACCCGGTAGCGCGCGAACATGTCAGGGACTGGCGGCCCGTTTCACGCAGCAGGGACCGCAGGAAGGTCACCCCAGCAGGGACCGCAGGAAGGCGCGTGTCCGCGCCCGGTCGTCGCCCGGCGCGAACTCGGCTGCCACGAAGTCGGTGACACCGGCCTCCTCGAGCAGGCGCACCTGGCCCCTCACCGTGTCCTCGTCGCCGACCAGGGCGACGTCGGCGGGGCCGCTGGCGCCTTCGCGGTCGAGCATGGCGCGGTAGGACGGCAGGTCGCCGTAGCCGCCGAAGATGCGGGTGGCGCGCTCCCGGGCGGGGCCCTCCTCGTCGGTGACGTACACGGGAAGGATGCACACGACCCGCGGGGCGTCGCGGCCCGCCGTGGCGGCTGCCGCGGTGATGGTGGGCGCGACGTGGTCGCGGACGGTGGCCGGCCCGGTCATCCACAGCACCGTGCCGTCCGCGTGCTGGCCCGCCAGCCGCAGCATCTGCGGGCCGAGCGCCGCGAGCAGGAGCGGCACCCGGCCGGGTGCCGGCACCGTGAGCGCGATGTCTGCCCGCACCGTGGTGCCCGCGAACGAGACCGGCTGCTGGCCGAGCAGTGGCACCAGCACGGACAGGTACTCGCGCATGTGCCTGATGGGCTGGCCCATGTCGTAGCCGTACATGTCCTCGATCACGATCCGGTGTGACAGCCCGATTCCCAGCACCAGCCGGCCATCCAGGACCGCCGCGGTGGTGAGGGCCTGCTGGGCCAGGGCGGCAGGGTGGCGGGGATAGGTGGGGATGACCGCTGTGCCCAGTTCGATCCCGGGGACGGACCGGCCCGCCGCCGCCAGCGCAGTGAGCGCGTCCATCCCGAAGATGTTGTCCAGCCACGCTGAGGCGAACCCGTCGTCTGCCGCGCGCCGGATGTCGGTTTCGAGGCGGGCGACCGCGTCCGGGGTGCTGCGGTCTGCGAGCGATACCCCAATGCGCATGGAAAGTCCTCTCCTAGAGCCAGTAGCGCACACCATTGTGCTGCGCACGTCGCTACGATTTCCTCCTGGCCTGCGGGGTTCGCGTCTGCTGGGCCGTTGCGCCACATGACGGGAGGGTTTCGTATGCCACTGTTCAGCAAGCCCAGTGACGGGTCAGCGGCGACGTGGGAGCCGCAGGCGGCGGACTCGCGGCTGGCACAGACCGCGGGGGCACAATCGGGGGGCGTCTTCACCTCCGACCTGTCGGTGTCCGAGTATGCCCTGCTCGGGGAGGCGGGCTTCGAGCCGCTCGGCTTCGTGGTGGGTTCGTCCATCTACCACGTGGGCCTGCAGGTCGGCCGCTGGTCGCAGAACATGGAACTCCAGGTGCTGACCCAGGCGATGTACAACGCCCGGGAACTCGCCATGTCCCGCATGCGTGCCGAAGCCGACCACCTGGGCGCGGACGGGATCGTCGGGGTCGAAATGCGGATGCAGATGTATGCCTGGGGCCAGGACGTGCTGGAGTTCGTGGCCAGCGGCACCGCTGTCAGGCACCTGAACGCGACTGGCGTGCACAAGGCACCAGACGGCAGGGCGTTCACCTCCGATCTGTCGGCACAGGACTTCTTCCGGCTGCTCGCCGCCGGGGCGGTGCCGACCGCGTTCGTCCTGGGTACGTGCGTCTACCACATCGCACACCAGTCGGTCATGCAGTCGCTGCGGCAGGCCGGGCAGAACCAGGAGATGATCCAGTTCACCCAGGGGGTCTACGAGGCGCGCGAGCTGGCCCTGTCCCGGATGCAGGCCGAGGCGACCGACGCCGGGTCATCGGGCATCGTGGGGGTCAATGTCGCGGTGTCCAACCACGTATGGGGTGAGCACGCCACCGAGTTCCTCGCCACCGGCACCGCGGTGCGCCGCCTCGCTGACGAGCACCGGCTGCCGGCCACCACGCCCAAGCCCACCTTCACCCTGGGCCTCGACTACTGAGGCGCCCGGGCCAGCCAGCACTCCAGGCGGTGAGCGGGCAGCGCACCGGCGGTCCGCTCACGCCAGTTCGATGACGGATACTCCATCGTCGTCACCGACCGCCAGGGTCCGGCCGGTACCCGCGAGGGCGCGCACCGGGTGCAGCCGTCTCAGGGTGAGTCTGCACGTCCCGTCGGCCGGATCCCAGATACGCACGGTCCTGTCACCCCCGCCGGAGGCGAGCAGCAGCCGGCCATCCGGCCCGGCGCAGAACGTGACCGCCGCGACCCACGAGGTGTGCCCGATGAGAGGTTCACCGGCGGACGCACCGGTCGCCAGATCCCACAGGCGGATGGTCTGGTCGTCAGCGCCCGATGCGAGCAGCAGGCGGCCGTCCGCCGTCCTCGCGAACGCCAGCGCGCGCACCCGGCCGTGGTGGGCGGGGCGCAGTGCGCCGACGGGCCTGCCGGTCCCGGCTTCCCAGAGCCGGACGGTCTGGTCACCGCCGCCGGAAGCAAGCAGCGGCCACCCACCGGATGCCAGGGCGAACGCCACAGCGTCCACCCCACCCGCATGCGCCTGGAGCGGATAGCCCGCGGGGGCGCCGGTTTCCGGGTCCCACTGCCGGAGGGTGCCATCTTCGCTGCCGGAGACCAGCAGCGGCCGGTGTGCCTGTGGCGAGCCGAACGCGAGTGCTGTCACGCGGGCACGGTGGCCGGTCAGGGGGAAGCGCAGCGGCTGGGCCGACAGAGGGTCCCACAGCCGGACGGTCATGTCGTCTCCCCCGGAGGCCAGCAGCGGCTCGCCCGCCGCACCAGCGCCGAACGCCAGCGCACGCACCGCGTCGGTATGGCCGTTGAGCGGGTCACTTGCCGGAAAACCCACCGCGGCGTCCCACAGGCGCACCATTGTGTCACCACCGCCTGAGGCGAAGAGCAACCGGTTGTCCGGGGTGGTGCCGAAGGCCACCGCGTCGACCAGCCACGTGTGGCCAGCGGCTGGGGTGGGCCATGGGCCGCCGGTGAACGGCTCCCACACCCGGACCGTCTTGTCGGCGCTGGTGGATGCCAGCAGCAGCCGGCCATCCTCGGCGTTCGTGCCGACCGCGACCGCCCACACCCTGGCGGTGTGCCCGGCCAGCGGCTCTCGCACGGGCGTGCCCTGGAGTGGGTCCCAGATGCGGACCAGTGCGTCGTCGCTGGCGGAGACCAGCAGCAGCGCGCCGTCAGGGCCGGTGCCGAACGCCACCGAGTACACCGACCGGGTATGACCGGTCAGTGGCTCACCGGAGGCCACCCCGGCCAGCGGGTTCCAGATCCGGACGGTCGTGTCCATGCCCGCGGAGGCCAGCAGGAACGTGCCGTAGGCGCTGGTGCCGAACGCCACCGAGTACACGGCCCCGCTGTGGCCGGTCAGCGGCGCACCGACGGGCGTCCCGGCCAGTGGGTCCCACACTCTCACCGTCTCGTCCCGGCCGCAGGACGCGAGCAGCAGCCGGCCGTCGGGGGCGCGGCCGAACGCGACCTCGTCCACGACGCCCACGTGCCCGGTCAGCGGCGCACCGACGGGTGCCCCGGTGAGCGGGTCCCAGACCCGTACGGTCCCGTCGTCGCCGGAGGAGGCGAACAGCAGCCGCCCTTCGTGCGTGGTGCCGGCCGCAACGGACCATACGATCCCCCTGTGCCCGGTCAGCGGCACACCGACCGGTTCGCCGGTGACCGGGTCCCAGACCCGTACGGTCTCGTCCACGCTCCCCGAGGCGAGCAGCAACCGGCCGTCTGGCGCGGTGCCGAGGGCCACGGACCACACCTCATCGGTGTGGCCGGTCAGTGGGGCCCCCAGTGCCTCGCCGGTGAGCGGGTCCCATATCCGCACGGTGTGGTCGCCACCGCAGGAGGCGAGCAGCAGCCTTCCTTCGGCCGTGACACCGAACGCCGCTTCCTCCACCGCCTTGGTGTGGCCGGCCAGTGCGAGGAGGCTGTCGTCCCGCCTCGCCGCCGCCAGGTGGGTGCGGTACCGGGGTTCGACCCCGGTGCTGCCTGGCTGGTGGCCCAGGACGCGGCTGGCTTCGGCCAGGTACGCGGAGTTGGCGTGCGGGTCTTCGCCCAGTAACGGCCACGCGCGGCGGTAGGCGCGGACCGTGTCGCGTTCCGTGGGGACCGCCGCCCCCAGGACCGGTATGAGTGTGTGCCGGTCGGCCGCGGCCAGGAAGCCCATGTCATGGACCAGCCCGGCCAGGGTGCTGCGTGCACCGGCCAGTGCGTGCTCCGCCAGGTGCGCGCGCACGTAGGGCTGAGCCGACGCCCAGTCAGGCCCACTGGCCGTGGCTGGGACCGTGGCCACCAGCGCGGCGGTGATGGCCTGCTCCATGCGTGCCTGCCGCAGTGACCAGCCGGTGCCGGCGGGCTCCCCGGCGCCAGCCTGTTCGCCGCGCAGCCGTGCGGCAAGACTGTTGCTGCGCAGGCGGTACACGCGGCTCCCCCGTGGCCCGTCCGTTTCAGCCACCCAGGCACGGGCGGTGCGCAATGCGGTCGCTACGTCCGCGGTGGTGACCGGGTTGCCCGGCAGCCCGTACTCCGGCCCCAGCACCTGGGCGAGGCGGGCCCACAGGCCCGGCCCGGGCAGGCCCTCGCCCTGCGCCCAGGCCAGCGCGACCAGCAGCACATAGGTCGCTGGCTGCTGGGCGGCCAGCCGTGTCAGCTCCGCATCGGTCGGATCCCCCGCGGCGTCCGGAGGGGCCTTCCCATCCCGGCGGCGCAGTGCACCAAGCCAGCCCAAATGTCCCCCAGTACCAAGGGGCCGCGGCTAGCTGCGTCCCGCGACTCTACCCAGGCACCAATGCGCGATTCTTTCACCGCCAGGCTCACGCCCTCAAGGAACCACCACCCGTACGGCGTCGCGGCTCCCCGCCGGGTCAGCCGGTCCCGGCGGCCGCCTGGTCAGCGAGCATCCCGCGGACGTGCGCTGCCACGTCACTCAGGGGCACCTTCACGGTCTCGCCATTGGCACGGCTGGTGACCTCGACGACGCCTTCGGCCAGGCCGCGCTTTCCGACGGTGACCCGCAACGGGATCCCGGTCAGCTCGGCGTCGCGGAACTTCACGCCCGCCCGCTCGGCCCGGTCGTCGATGATGACCTCGGTCCCTGCCGTTTTGAGCTGCTCATACACGGACTCACCGGCAGCCGCCGACTCGGCGTCCTCGGCCTGCGCCACGGTCACCACCACGGCGAAGGGCGCCACCGCGACCGGCCAGACGATGCCCTTGTCGTCGTGGTGGCACTCCACGATGGCGGCCATGGCCCGCTCCACACCGATCCCGTAGGAGCCCATGACCGGGTGCACCCGCTCACCGGCCGCGTCGAGCACGGTCACGCCGAATGCCTTCGTGTACTTGTAGCCAAGCTTGAAGATGTGGCCGACCTCGATCGTGGCGATCAGCTCCAGCGGCTGGCCGCACCGCACGCACGGCTCCCCGGCGGCCACCTCCCGCAGGTCGGCCCAGGTGCCGACGCTGATGTCGCGGGCGACGTCCACGCCGCGCAGGTGGAAGCCGTCGGTGTTCGCCCCGGTGGTCATGTCCTGACGGCCGCGCAGCGCTTCGTCGGCGACCACCGGCAGCCCGGTCACGCCCACCGCACCCAGACTGCCGGGCAGCGCGCCGAGCGCGTCGGCGATCTCCTCCGGCTCAGCGGGCCGCAGGGATGCCGCGGCAAGGGCGTCGGCGAGCTTCTGCTCGTTGAGTGCGTGGTCACCGCGCAGCAGGACCAGGGTGAGTTTCCCGTCCACCACGTAGACGAGGGACTTGATCTGGCGCTGCGCCGGGGCGCCGTAGCCCGTGGCCAGGTCCTCGATCGTGCGGACCCCCGGGGTGGCGAACCGCTCCGGCACAGGCAGGCCCGCGCCGTCCGCCACGGCGGCGAGCTGCGACATGGCCTTCTCCACGTTGGCCGCGTAACCGCAGGCTACGCAGCGGGCCACCAGGTCCTCGCCCACCTCGGCCGGGCACATGAACTCGGTCGAGTCGCTCCCGCCCATGGACCCGTTGGAGGCCTCGACCGCGATGGCCGGCATGCCCAGTCTCTCGAAGACCCGGAAGTACGCTGCCCGATGGCGGGCGAAGGAGACATCGAGACCGGCTGGGTCAAGGTCAAAGCTGTAAGAGTCCTTCATGGTGAATTCCCGGACCCGCAGCAGCCCCGCGCGGGGCCGCGGCTCGTCGCGGAACTTGGCCTGGAACTGGTACCACGCCTGCGGCAGTTGCCGGTGGGAGTTCAGCTCCGCCGCAACCAGGGCGAAGACCTCCTCGTGGGTCACGGCCAGCGCGTGCTCCGCGCCTTTGTGGTCGGTCAGGCGGAACATGACCTCGGCCATGGTCTCGATGCGGCCGCTGCGCTGGTAGATGTCCAGCGGGTGCATGGTGGGCAGCAGCATCTCCTGCGCGCCGATCGCGTCCATCTCCTGCCGGATGACGCCGATGACCTTGGCGCGCACCCGCGTGGCCAGCGGCAGCAGGGTGTAGTGGCCCGCCTGGAGCTGCCGGATGTAACCAGCGCGGACCATGAGCCGGTGGCTGGGCGCGCCAGCATCCGCCGGGTCGTCCCGCAGCGTCGGGATGTGCATTTGTGACCAGCGCATGCCGGATGCCTTCTTGTGGTGTGGGAGACAGGTTCCTGAGCCTAGGCGGTATCCCTGGCCGCGGTCACTTCTTTTCCGGGTTCCAGCGGTGGGGCACCAACGGGGCAGGAGGTCCGGCACTCGGGTTCGCGTACCGGGTGGCTCGGGGTGGGTTTGAGCACCGAATTGTCGATGGTCAGCGCGGACAGCAACCCTCCTGCGACGAGCAGGACCACGCAGACCACCATCGCGGCCTGGAACGAGCTGTACAGCGACAAGGGGTGATGGTAAGAGGAGCTGGTCAGGCCCACCGCGGCCGGCAGCCCGGCCACCGCCAGCAGACCCGCGGCCCGCGCGACCGCGTTGTTCACGCCGCTGGCGACCCCGGCGTGGCGGACGTCGGCGCTGGCCAGGACGGTCGCGGTCAGCGGCGCGACCGTCGCGGACAGGCCGAGCCCGAACAGCGTGACGCTGGGCAGCACATCAGCCACATACGACGCGTGCGGCCCGATCCTGGTGGCCAGGAGCAGGCCAGCGGCGCATACCAGCGGGCCGAAGGTCATCAGCCAGCGGGGGCCGGTCCGCTGTGCGAGCGCGCCAGCGCGTGACGACAGGACCAGCATGAGGATGGTCGGGGGGAGCAGCGAGAGCCCAGCCTGCAGCGGTGAGAACCCGGACACCACCTGGAGTTCCAGCACGAGCAGGAAGAAGAACCCGCCCATCGCCCCGTAGATCACGAAGGTCACCAGGTTGACCGCGGAGAACTGGCGGGACGCGAACACGCTGAGCGGGAGCATGGGCGAGACGTGCCCGGGGACATGCTCCAGCCGCCACTCCAGGACCAGGAACACCGCGCCGGACACGACGCCAACGACCGCCGCGGGCAGGGCCACGGTCATTCCCTGGGTGGGGGCGGCGATGAGCGCTTCGGTGATCCCGAAGAGCGCGAGCGCGGCCAGCGCGGCACCCGCCACATCGAACCTGCCGTGCGCGCTGGGGTCTGAGGTCTCGGGCACGTGCCGCAGGGAGATCACTATGACGGCGGCGGCCAGCGGGAGGTTCAGCAGGAAGACCCACCGCCAGCCAGCCACGCCGACGACCCAGCCGCCGAGCAGCGGGCCGACCGCGGCCGCGACACCACCCAGTCCCGACCAGGCGCCGATGACCCTGGGCCGCTCCTCCTGGGCGAAGCTCGCCTGGATGATCGCGAGCGAGCCGGGCGTGAGCAGGGCGCCGCCGACCCCCTGCAGGGCACGTGCCCCGATGAGAACGCCGATGGTGGGGGCCAGTCCGCACAGCGCGGAGGCGAGCGCGAACCAGGTGACGCCGATGAGGAAGATCCGGCGGCGTCCCAGCCGGTCCCCCAGTGCCCCGCCGAGCAGGATCATCCCGGCGAGCGTGAGCGTGTAGGCGGTGATGGTCCACTGCAGCCCCGCGAGCGTGGTGTGCAGGCTGCGGCCGATGGTGGGGAGTGCGACATTGACCACCGTGCCGTCGAGCATCGCCATGCTCGACCCGAGGACGGTCGCGGCCACGACCCACTTTCCCTGGACGCTGCGCAGGCTCAGCCCGCCAGTCGCTGCCCCGCTCTCCTGTGCCATGCCTCGATCGTCCCACCATGGGCCGCGCTCCGGCGACCCGCCGCTCCCCGGGGCGCACACCCATGACCGCGGTGCTCTTTACTGCGCATGGCAGTACAACCAACCGCGGTCTTGGCGAACAGGGCTCAGTACATGCCGGGGTAGGCCGTCCGCCAGCTCTTGGCGTCAGTGAGCACGATCCAGACCGGCCCGCGCGCGAAGGTCATCGGCTGGCCGGAGTCCGTGGTGAAGGTGGTCCCGTCGCGAGGGCTCGGCCGTGACCAGTGCGCCTGGTACGCCATGCCGTCGCGCAGCACCACCGCGCGGCCCGAGCCCGTGGTCACCGCGTACGGCGGCCGCCCGTTCTGCTCCACATACTTGGACGTGGGCACCTTCGTGTACTGGACCACCACGGTGGGTGCGCTCATCTGGCCGGCCTCGGTCGTGATGGCCCGGGCCCCGTCCATCCAGACCCGCCAGCGCCCCTGCGCCTTCGCCCAGGTGAACCGGAACGACGCGGCGGGATAGGACACCGACATCGACTTCTTGGGCCGCCCGCCCGGGGGTGGCGTCCCGAACCGGAACCCGATGTCACGGGCTTTGCTCGCACCGTGGGACTCGGCCAGCAGCCGCCGCGTGCTGGCAAACAGGTTGTAGGGCACGGCCCGGTTGCTGCTGCGGAAGTACCCGCCCACCTTGCCGTCGTAGAGGTCAACCACCCGGGCGTTCTCCACCCGGGGCAGCAACTCGGGCTGGGCGCCCGAAAAGGCGAACGCGGGCCGCCTGAACTGGCGCAGCAGCCGGATGTCGTCCTGGCGGGCGCTGCGCACCGGGCCGATGACCCGGGGGAAGTGCGAGGAGAACACAGCCAGGATGCGGCTGAGCCCACCCTCCACCGGGATCAGGTACACGAGGTCCGCGTCGGACAGCCCGACCGCCGGGCGTTCCGCCACGGTGTTGCCGATCTTCACCGCCAGCACCGGGTTCAGGGTCTTCACCCGCTCACCCGTGAACGGCGACCGCAGCGGCCCGGTCACCAGGTGGGCGACGGGACTGGGCGAGGGCCTGGGCTTGGCCGCCGGCCTGGGCGGCGCGTCACTGCGATGGTTCGCCAGCAGCACGACCCCCTCCGACGCGAGCCCGACCACGGCCGCTGTGCCCAGCGCCGCCAGCGCGATCATGCGCGGATCCCGCCTGAGCCGGTCCCACAGCCGCCGAAGCCACTCCATCCGCCACCCCCACTGGCGAGGGGCCTGCTCGCCCGTTACCGGGCAATGTCAGTCCCTCACCTTGTCCTACCCATGCGTCACACCCGCTCGCAGAGCCCAACGAACCACAGCCGACGCAATATCCCAGTCGCTCACCTGGCCCTGCTTCGCCGGTGCTGCCTCGCCGGGGCCCACGCTGCCTGCTGCTGAAGCTCCCCCCGCTTTGGTTAGCTCCCGCGGAACCCGATGGGTTACGCGTCCACTACCCCGGGTGTGCGTTCCCATGCCTGCGACAGCTACCAGCCCGTTGTCTCTCATTCGCTTTCCGGCCATGGACCTGCCCCTATCAAGCAAGCGCTTGGTACGCAGCGGCGCACTGGCGCTCATCCGCGCTGGCCCAGCCCCGATTGCCAAGTGATATGTGGGCTGGTGTCCGTTTTCCCGCGACGGGGCGGCGGCTATTCGCAATGCATTCACCTACCACCGATAGCCACGCCCGCGCCGATGGTCTCGCTACGGCAAAATCAGCAGCCCACACCCCCTTGCATTGAATGTAGGGAAACATGTAGCGTACCCGCCAGTAGCTACCGGCCAGGCCACGCCGCGTGACAATGTCGCGCGCTGGCGCAACGGAGCGTTAGTAACTAGGCAAGGGGAATTGATGGCCATTCTCAAGCGCATGGGCAGCATTCTCGTGACAGGTGCCGCGGCAGCCGCGGTCATTACCCTGGGCGCGTCCTCGGCCTTCGCCGCCGCCAAGGTGACGACGTGGACCATCACACCGGGCGGGGCCTTCACGGTGAAGGCCGCCTCGGCGACCCTCACCGATGACACCTCCAACAACTCGCTGAACTGCACGGGCACCACCACTTCTCCATCCCTCAAGTTCAAGAGCACCCTCAAGTCGGGGACTGGGCTGGCAGGCGCCAAGATTGGCAAGATCACGGGCGTCACGTTCGCCCACTGCAGCGTCGACGGCTTCGCGGTGACTATGACCGCCACCCTGCCCTGGCACATCAACCTGACGAGCCCCACATCCACAGCCGGCACCGTCAACGGAACCATCACTGGGATCAAGGCGGTCCTGGCAGTTTCAGCGGTCGGCTGCACCGGCAACGTTGGCGGCAAGGTCGCCGGCAGCGGCGGCTCAATCGCCTTCACCTACACCAACCCAACCACCTCAACCGGCGCGGGCACGCTGACCATCTCGCCCTCCACCACCACTAGCAAGCTCTTTGCCTCGAACGTCAACGGCTGCCTGGGGGTTGTCAACAACGGCGACCAGTTTTCGATCAGCGCAACCGCCTCCACGACGCACCAGGTCATCACGACTCCCTGACTCTGGCACAGCACGGCACGTAACAGCCTGGCCGCCGGTCCGCCACCTCACGGTGCGCGGCCCGGCGGCCGTGTCGTTCCTGGTTGAATGAGGGCCAGCGACCGTCGCCAAGGGGGAAACGCGATGCAGCCTGTGCCGGAGGACTGGGACCGGGCCGTCGCCGTGGTCGCCCACCCCGACGACCTCGAATACGGCGTGGCGTCCGCGATCGCACGCTGGACCGGTCAGGGGCGTCAGGTCGCCTACGTGCTCGCCACCAGCGGCGAGGCAGGCATCGAGGGGATGGCCCCGGATGTGGTCGGGCCGCTGCGTGAGGCCGAGGAACGGCGCAGTGCAGCGGTCGTGGGCGTGAGCGAGGTCGAGTTCCTCGGTCACGCCGACGGGCTCGTCGAGTACGGCCTGCCGCTGCGCCGCGACATCGCCGCCGCATTGCGCCGCCTCAAGCCCGAGGTGGTCATCACCATGAGCTTCGCCCTCACCTGGAGTGAGGAGGGACCGGTCAACCACGCAGACCACCGGGCGGTAGGCCTCGCGACGCTGGACGCCTGCCGTGACGCGGCCAACTCCTGGGTCTGGCCGGAAGCCGGGCCCGCCTGGCACGGGATCAAGACGATCTATGTGGCCGGGGTGGAGAACCCGACCCACTTCGTGGACGTGACGGCCACGATCGACACGGGGGTCGCATCCCTGCGCGAGCACAAGGTCTACCTGGACGGCCTGGGCACCAACGTCAACCCTGACGAGTTCCTCCGCGACCACGCCGGTTTCATCGGCCTGGCCGCAGGTTGCGACTACGCTGTCGCCCTGCGCCGCTACCCGGCTGGCTGATCCAGCCCGGCCGGCCGAAAGGCCGGGCGACCAGGCCGGTCAGGCCACTGGCCAGGTGTGCGCGGGTTCCCCCGTGCTCATGAGCTTCATGTAGAGCTGGGTCATCTCCCGCAGCGCGGTCTGGCGCGGCACGCCGCTGCGTTCCTCGAGGGCGTGCACGGTATCGGTCTGCCATGTCGCCCCGGTCCGCCCGGTCAGGCACCGCTGCTCGATCACCGCGAGCATGCGCTCAGCGTCCTTGGTGTCCACGTCCCAGCGGCGCAGCCCGTCGTGGGCCAGCGGCAGCAGCCGGCGCAGCGTCAGCTCAGCCACGGGCACCACGCCCATCCCGGGCCAGTACAGGCTGGCGTCGATGCCCCGCCGGGCCGCCTCCATCAGGTTGTCCCGCGCGGCAGCGAACGACATCTGCGTCCAGACCGGGCGGTCCGCCTCGGCGAGGATGTGGACGAGACCGTAGTAGAAAGCGGCGTTGGCGAACACGTCGAGCGTGGTCGGGCCGGCCGGGACGACCCGGTTCTCCACCCGCAGGTGCGGCCGGCCGTTGTCCACCGCGTAGACGGGCCGGTTCCAGCGGTAGACCGTGCCGTTGTGCAGGGTCAGCTCCGGGAGCGACGGTGTGCCGCCGCGGGAGAGCACGTGGACCGGGTCCTCCTCCCCGCACAACGGCAGCAACGCCGGGAAGTAGCGCAGGTTCTCCTCGAACAGGTCGAACGCGGAGTTGATCCAGCGCTCCCCGAACCACACCCGTGGCCGCACCCCCTGCACCTGCAGCTCCTCTGGCCGGGTGTCACATGCCTGTTCCAGCACCGGAATCCGCGTCTCACGCCACAGCTCCCGCTCGAACAGGTAGGGCGAGTTCGCACTCAGCGCGACCTGCACACCCGCGATGGCCTGAGCGGCGTTCCAGTACCGGGGGAACGCCTGCTGGGAGACCTGCAGGTGGTACTGCACGCTCGTGCAGGCGGCCTCCGGCATGATGCTGTCGAGGTGGGTGAGCAACTGCTCCGGCCCGTCGATGCAGATCCGCACGTCCTCGCCGCGGGCCGCGCAGATCTGCTCATTGAGCAGCCGGTAGCGCGGGTGCGGGGACATGGCCGCGGTGGTCAGGTCCTCCTTGCGGAGGGTCGGCAGGATCCCGATCAGGGCGGCCCTGGTGCCGACCCGGCGCGCGCCCTGGTCGGCATGGGCGAAACAGGCGCTGAGCTGGTTCTCCAGGTCGCCCAGTGCGTCACCGTGCAGCGGGCGCGGCACGAGGTTGAGTTCCAGGTTGAACCGGCCCAGTTCGGGCTGCCACCGTGGGTCCTCGATCGCGGCGAGCACCTCACCGTTGCGCATGGACGGCAGACCCGACTCATCGACTATGTTGAACTCCACCTCCATGCCGACCTGGCACGGCCCCTCGATGAACCGCGACTCCCGCATCATCACGGCGAGAACGTCGAGGCACTGGCGTACCTTTACGCGGTAACGGCGCCGGTCGGCGTGGCTGACCACGATTGCAGGAACGTCAGCGCCCATACATCCCTCCGCATTCCAATCTAGGCGATGGCCTCCCCAACCAGCCTTGCACGAAGCGCCCGCCCTGAATAGGCAGGACATTTACACACATAACGGAATAAATTCGTGAAGCATCAGCCCCAGGAGCCGCGCGACGTAGTGGCTGGGCGACACTAGGCGAAGCGCTAAACAGACATCCCTCACAGGACTCACGGGAGGGTCTTTTGGACAGTCTTGTCGCATACGTGGAACGCGCGGTGGCGTCGATGTCCGCGATCGTCACCGAACTCGGCGACGAACTGGCGAACCAGCGGCCAGACCTGCCCGGCGCGAACTCGCCCTATGTGATCCTGCGCCACTGCCTCGGAGTAATGGCCTTCTGGGGCGGCCAGGTCGTGGCCGGACGCGTGGTGGAGCGCGACCGCGACGCGGAGTTCCGCGCGCACGGCCCTGTCGCTGACCTCATCCTGGCTGCTCAGGACGCCATGCGGCAGTTCCGCGCCGACGCGGCCACCGCGGAGCCGGCCGCACCCGTGCGGGGTGGCCACCCTGACCCAGGTGAGCTGGAAATGAGGTCACAAGGCTCTGCCCTGCTCCATGTGCTGGAAGAGGTGACCCAGCACCTGGGCCAGATGGAGATCACCCGCGACCTGCTCCGCCGCACCGCACCAGACCCCGCCCCATAACCAGGCGCGATTTCGCCCGCACCACAGCTTTCCAACCATCGGCCCAGTTCTCTCATCCGGCTATGAACCTTACTGTTATCAGCATTTGTTCGAGGGGCGAGAACTGGACCGCTGATGGCACGCGCCATTCAGGCAGGCGCGGCAACGGCCATCCGCCGGACCGCCTCTTCGATCAGTTCCGGCGAGGTGCCTATATTGAGCCGGGCGAACCCGCGGCCCTGGGTGCCGAAGTCCAGGCCCGAGCTGAGCGCCACCCGGCCGCGAGCGAGAAACGCTGCCGCCGGGTCACCGTCGAGCCCGAGGGCACGGCAGTCCAGCCAGGTCAGGAAGCTGGCCTGCGGCGGCACATACGCCACTTGGGGCAGGTGACGTGCCAGCAGCCCCGTGAGCAGGCGCCGGTTGTGGTCGAGCTGGGCGCACACCGCGTCGAGCCACTCCATCCCGTCGGTGAACGCCGCCGCGGACGCGAGCACACCGAGGTGGGCGGGGAGCAGCGCTTCCCAGCGCTCCTTCAGCAGCGAGATACCGTCCGGCGAACCGGCCACCGCGACACCGCACTTGAGGCCGGCGATGTTCCACCCCTTGGTGGCCGAGGTGAATACAAAGGCCCGCTCCGTCAGGTCGTGGTCGATGGACAGGAACGGCACGAACTCTGCGCCTGGCAGCACGAGCGGCGCGTGGATCTCGTCCACGACCAGCGCGACGCCGTGGCGCTGGCACAGGTCGGCCACCATCGTCAGCTGGTCAGCGGACCAGACGTTGCCGGTCGGGTTGTGAGGGCTGCACAGCAGGTACACGGCCGCACCCGGTTCCTGCAGCGCCACCTCGACCGCGGCCGGGTCCAGGTCGTAACTGCCGTCGGCGCCCTGGGCCAGCGGCGCCTCGATGATCCTGCGCCCGTAGAAACCAAACCGGAACCAGAACGGCGGGTAGACCGGCGGGTTGATGACGATGCCCGAGCCGGGCGGGGTGATCGCGCCGATCACCTCGGCCAGGCCGGTCATCACGTCCGGGACCGGGAACACCAGTGCCGGGTCTGGCAGCCATCCCAGCCGGGTAGCCGCGAACGCGGCGAACGCCTCACCCAGCCGGCCCGGGTGCGCGTATCCGCAGTCCCCCATGGCCAGTGCGGACGTGACCGCCTGGGCCACCGGCGCGGCGAGGTCGAAGTCCATCTCCGCGACGAACGCGGGCAGCACGTCGCTGGGATAGGTCCGCCACTTGTGGCTGCGCCGCTGTCGCAGCGCATCCAGTGAGCAACTTCCCAGCAATGCATCCACGCGAGAAGATCATAGTCCTGTGAGTTTGCTTTTCCTCCACCCAACGGAAGGTAAAGCACCAGCCTGCTCGCCGCCGGGCTCCGTGATCACGCTCAACAGGCGTTCTGGCTCCAGGTACGCCGGTTTGCCCAGCTCTGTGAAGCCAGCACCCGTGACATGCACCAACGATCACGGGTTGGCGGGCTTGGCGTCGGCGGGCTTCGCGTCGGCGGGCTTGGCGTCGGCGGGCGTGAGGAGGGGGGCGGTCAGGTAGCGGTCGAGGGTGGGGCCTATGGCGGCGGCCAGCTGGTCATTGCTGGCCCGGGTCAGCGGGTCCAGTTGGAGGACATAACGGGTCAGGGCCAAGCCCAGGACTTGGCTTGCGACCAGGGCGGCGCGGAATTCGGGGTCGTCGTCGCGCTGGACGGCGCGGGCGACCCGGCCGAGCAGGGCGACGGTCGCGAACTCGCGGAGCATCGCCGCCGCTTCGTCGCTGGTCACCGCGGTGCGCAGCAGGCCGAGGAAGGCGGCTCGCATCTCCTCCTGGTCCCAGACACCGAGCACAGTGCGCAGCATGTGGACACCGAGACCGTCCTGCGCTTCGGGCCCCGCCTGGTCAGGCCCGGTGCCTTGGTGCCCCAGCACCTGGTCCAGTACATCGGACGGGGCGACCGGCAGCCGCATCACCGCCGCGAAGAGCCGTTCCTTGGTTCCGAAGAAGTGGTGCACGAGCGCCGGGTCCACCCCCGCGTCCGAGGCGATCTGGCGGATCGTGGCGCGGTCGTACCCGGCCTCGCCGAACCGCGCGCGGGCGGCGGCGAGGATCGCCTCCCGCGTACCACTGTCTCCGCGGCGGCGCCCGCTCCCCCGGCCACGTGCTGGGCCCGGCGGTGCGGTCACTCCGCCGTCTTCCGGGCAGCCGACAGGGTCAGCTGGAAGAAACGTTCCTCCAGCGTGGCCGGGGCCGTCGAGAGCGCCGCGGTCACGGACCCGAGCGCGCGGCGCACATCGGCGGCACTCGCGTCGGGGACGCGCAGGGTACGGCCCGCCAGGGCCGCGGGCAGGCCCGCGGACTCCAACGCGTCAAACGCCCGCGCCCAGTCGGGTGCGTCCACGACGCAGACGTGTGTGTCACCCACGATCTCGGCCGCGGTGCCCTGGGCAACGACCCGTCCCTCCGCCATCACCACGAGCCGGGTGCACTCCTGTGCCTCCTCCATGTAGTGCGTGGTGACCAGCACGCCGGCACCCGCCGCCGCGGCCTCGGCGATGGTCTCCCACAGCCTCGCCCGTGCCAGCGGGTCGACCCCGGACGTGGGCTCGTCGAGGACCAGCAGATCAGGCTGATGTGCGAGCGCCTGAGCGAAGGCCAGGCGTCGCTGGATGCCTAGTGGCAGATCGCCGACCACAACCCGGCTGTAGCAGCGCACCTCCTCGGGCAGGGCCGCCACGGCCGCCCCGTTGCGGCCCCGGTGACCGAACACTGCCGCCGAGAACGCCAGGTTCTCCACGGGGGTCAGGTCGTCGTACAGGCCGAGGCTCTGCGGGACGTACCCGATCCGCTGTCTGGTCTGCCGGGACGGTGCGGCACCGAACAATTGGACATCCCCACCGGTCGCGGGCAGCAAGCCGAGCAGCAGCCGGATCAGGGTCGTCTTGCCCGCGCCGTTCGCGCCGAGCAGGCCGACGACCTCTGTCTGCCGCACCTGCAGGTCTACCCCGTCCACTGCGGTGAACCGCCCGAACCGCCGGGTCACGGCATCGCACTGGGCCAGCATGTCCGTCATCGCGGCTCCCTCTCCGCCTGTGCGCCGTCTGCCGTCTCATCCGTGGGGCCCTCGGGGGCTTCCGGCGAACCTCGCCCGGCTGAGAGCTCACGGCGCAGGGCCGCAACAGTCACGGCGTCCTGCAGGTCGGCGGGGACCGCACCGGCCCCGCCGGCCGGGTCCCACGTCCGCCACTGGCCAGCGCGCCGCCAGCAGCGCCTGCCCTCCTCCGCGGCGGGCTGGTGCTCGCTCACCCGGATGGAACCGGGCATGGCGGCCACGATCTCGCTGGGCGTACCGCTGGCCAGTTCAGTGCCGGCGTCGAGCACCAGTACCTGCCAGGCACGTTCGGCCTCGTCGAGGTAGCTCGTGGCGAGGACTACGGCCGCGCCGTCCGCCGCCGCCCGGGCGATCAGCCACCACAGGTCAGCCCTGCTGACCGGGTCGACTCCGGTGGTCGGCTCGTCGAGCACGAGCAGGTCGGGGGCGTGGACCAGGGCGGCGATGACGCTGAGTTTCTGGCGCATCCCCCCGGAGAGCTGCCCCGCCAGGCGGTCCCTGGCCGCCGCCAGCCCAGCCCGTTCCAGGTAGGCCTGCACCCGCTGGCTGGCCAGTGCGGCGGGGACGCGGTAGGCGGCGGCCCGGAAGTCCAGGTTCTCGGTCACGGTGAGGTCCGGGTAGGTTGACCCGCCGCAGGCGTAGCCGATCCGCGACGGCGCTGGCCGACTGACCTGGCCACTGCTGGGGGCCACCGCACCGGCGAGGCAGCGCAGCAGGGTCGTGCGCCCGGCACCGTCCCCGCCCACCACGGCGGTCAGGTGGCCCGCCTCGGCGCGCATCGAGACCTGGTCCAGTGCCAGCCGGGAACCATAGTGGACGGAGACCGCCTCGGTCCCCCACCACTGGCCTCCTTCGGCGGCTGCGCCGCTGACAGCCACCGCGCCCACGTCGGCTCCAGGCCAGCGATGGAACCCGAGTCTCATGTCAGGCTCCCTGGCCGCTGGCAGAGCTCACGGCCACCGCCCCTGGCCCCGCCCGCCTGGCCCGCGACGACCGTTCGGCGGGCGCCAGGTAGCTGCGGAACCGCAGGATGGCCAGGGTGACCACAACCACCCCCAGCACGGCCAGGAAGGTGAAGGGCTGCCAGAGCGGGCCGATCGGCTCTGCCCGCAGCATGACCCCACGGGAGATCTCGGTGAAGTAGGTCAGCGGCAGCAACGCGGAGATCCAGCGCACACCCAGCGGGATCGCGGACAGCGGGAAGATCAGTCCGGAGAGCAGGATCTGCGGCAGCATGATCATCAGCGAGAGCTGGATCGCCTGCCCCTGGTTCTGCGACACGCTGGAGACCAGGACGCCCAGGCCGAGCGTGACGAACAGGAACAGCAGGGCGCCGAGGCCGAGCACGGCGACCGAGCCGTGGAACGGCACATTGAACAGCGCGATGCCCACGCCGAGCACGAGCGCCAGGTCCAGCACGGCCACGGCGAAGTAGGGGACGATCTTGCCGAGGAACACGTCCCGGGGGCGCAGCGGCATGACGGCGAGCTGCTCCAGCGTGCCGGCCTGACGCTCCCTGACCACGCCCAGGCTGGTGATGACCGTCCCGATGAAGACGAGGATCACGCCCGCCAGCCCGGGGACCATGATGTCCGCGGTGCGCAACTCAGGGTTGTACAGGACCTGCACCCGCGGTGGGGTGATCCCGGCCTGCGCGGCCGGCGGCGCCCCGGACAGCCTGGCCTCCTGGCGTGACAGTGCGGTGAGCGCCGAGCGGGCCGTGAACAGCTGGCTCCCGTCAACGAGGACCACCGGCCTGGCCTGGCTGTGCGCCGCCCCCACCGCCGGGTCGGCGTTCGTGACCACCGCGACCGCTGCCCTGCCGTCACGCATCTGGGACCGTGCCCATGCGAGGCCCTCCGTGGGGGCAGTGGACACGACATCGAACGGCTTGCCCAATACCGCGGCGACTCCGTGCGCCCCGGGCCCAGCGGCCACGGTGGGGATGCTGGACACGTCAAAGCTGGCCGCGTAGCCGAAGACCACCAGCATGACGACCGGCATCACGATCATCATCGCGAGCGTGCGCCGGTCGCGGCGCACCTGCCGGAACTCTTTGACGATCATTGCCCACATCGGCCACTCCTGAGCTAGGTCACCGCGCTGATGAATGTGCCGGCGCGGACAATCTTTTGTCCACCAGGTCACATCGATCATGGTCGTCATGATCATCTGGGCGTCCGCCGGGATCTCAACGTGTGTTGAATTCTACGAGTGTTGAATTCCTGGGGTCAATGCCGAGTTGGCGAGAAACTGCGGCGGTGCCGCGTAAGGAACCCTCGGCGGTGCCGCGTGCGGAACCCCGGTGCTGCCACGGGCCGGCCCTCCGGTGCTGCCACGTGCCGGCTATCCGGCGGTACTGCGTGGCGATCACTGCCCGGCATCTGGTCACATGGAGGAATGGCGGCGCTGACGCACCGGGGGCGGTGGACACTGTCCGACCGTTTCGCCTCGGCCTGGCACTACCTCCCGGTCGACGTGCCAGCGGGTACGCACTCTCTGCGGGTGGAACTCGGCTATGACCGCTCGCAGGCCCGCCTGGACCTCGGCTGCTTCGGCCCGCGCGGGTTCCGCGGCTGGTCAGGGAGTGCCCGGCGGTCCTTCGTCCTCACCCCGGACGCCGCGACACCCGGCTACCTCCCCGGTGAGCTTGAACCCGGCACGTGGCAGGTGGTCATCGGCATCTACAAGCTGTCGCCGGACGGCGCCGACTACCAGGTGACCGCCGAAGTGAGCAGCACACCTGGGCGGCTGGCACCGCCACCGCCCACCGAGACCCCTCCCCCGCTCCCGCCCGGTGACCGGCCACCCCGCCGCACGCTCCCGGCGGCGGCCGGGCGGTGCTGGCTCGCCGGTGACCTGCACCTGCACACCGTGCACTCCGACGGCGGGGTGACCGTCCCGGAACTGGCCGCCTTCGCCGCCTCGCGCGGCCTGGACTTCGCCGCAGTGACCGACCACAACACAGTCAGCCACCACGCGGAACTGCCCGGCGTCAGTGCCTGCTACGGCATCACCCTCCTCGCCGGGCAGGAGGTGACCACCGAGGGGGGCCATGCCGGGGCGCTCGGGGACATCGGCTGGGTTGACTTCCGTACGCCGCCTGACGACTGGCTGGCTCACACCGAGCGCCACGGCGGGCTCATGTCGGTCAACCACCCGACCGGCGGCGACCTGAGCTGGACACTGCCCATGCGCCGCCGCCCGCCCCTGGCCGAGGTGTGGCACTGGAGCTGGCTGGACCCACGCTGGACCGTCCCGCTCGCCTGGTGGCTGGCTTGGGATCCCGGCGCGGTGCCGGTCGGCGGCAGCGACTGGCACCGGCACGGGGACATGGCAGCGCCAGGGTCGCCGACCACCTGGGTCGAGTGCGCCGGGGACGACCCGGCGGCGGTGCTCGACGGGCTGCGGGCCCGGCGGGTCGCGGTGTCCGCTGGCCGCGACGGGCCGGTGCTGCTGCGCAGCGGCGGGGAACTCCTTGCACTGGACGCCGAAGGCACCACGCTGGCTGGCCCGGACGGGCCCCGGGCGCGCGTCAGCGTCGGACGCCAGGCGTTCCCGGACTGGCCGGGTCACCACCGCCTGCTCGATGACGCTGGAGGGACGCTCGCGCTCGTCGGATGACCCCGTCCGCCCACGCCGCCTCGGAGCCCTCTTGGCTTGGCTGGTGGCCCGTCCTTCGTCAGTGCCCGGGTGGAGTATCCCGCGGCCCGGTGACGTCCATGGGCCTGCGGTCCGTGCGGCCTGCCATCACCATGCGGTTGCGCTGCAGTTAGGGTTGGCGCTCTGTGCGGCGTGCGGCCCGCACCCGGCTGTCCTCGCAAAGGTGGCGCTGGAATGACGAAGACCCAACGGTGGGGCATCACCCTCCCGCTGCGTGGCACACCACTGCCCGGCCAGCGCGCCATCGTGTCCGAGCTCCCCGGCCTCGGCTATACCGACGCCTGGTCGAGCGAGGTCAACGGGACCGACGCCTTCGCACCACTGGCGGCTGCCGCCCAGTGGGCTGACGGGCTGCGCTTCGGCACCGCCATCGCCGGGGTCTACACGCGTGGCCCCGCCCTGCTCGCCATGCAGGCCGCGACCCTGGCCCAGCTGGCACCCGGGCGGTTCGTGCTGGGGGTGGGGGTGTCCTCGCCGGTCATCGTGAGTGACTGGAACGGGCTCCCACTGGACCGGCCCTACCAGCGCGCCAGGGACACACTCGCCTTCCTGCGTGCGGCCCTGGCCGGGGAGAAGGTGACCGCCGGCTACGAGACCTTCTCGGTGGCTGGTTTCCGGCTCGACTCGCCGCCGTCACCACCTCCTGGGCTCGCACTGGCCGCACTCGGCCCTGGTATGGTCCGGCTCGCCGCCTCCCACGCGGACGCGGTCATCACGAACTGGCTTGCCCCCACTGACGTGGCGAGGGTGCGAGCCGTGGCCGGGGACGAGTGCGAGATGCTCGCCCGGGTGTTCGTCTGCCCGACCGCTGATGCTGATGTGGCCCGGATGATCGGCCGCCGCCTGATCGCCGCCTACCTCACCGTGCCCGCCTACGCGGCGTTCCACGACTGGCTGGGCCGGGGTGAGGTGCTGCGGCCGATGCAGCAGGCGTGGCGTGAGGGGGACCGTACCGGCGCGCTCGCGGCGATCCCCGACCATGTCGTGGACGAGCTGGTCGTGCACGGCCCGCCACAGGCGTGCCGGGAGCGGGTGGCCGAGTACCACGCCCACGGCCTGGACACACCCATCATCATGGTGGTCCCGGCGCCTGGTGTGGACGAGACGCAGGCCGTGCGCGAACTGGGACGTGGCTCCTAGGGGTGTACCGCAGGTTCCTACCAGGATCCCGGGAGGACCCCTCCGTACCAGGTCTCGATGATCCGGTGGGCGATCGAGACCGGCGGCGGCAGGGCCACCTGGCCCTCGGCCATGGCGTCACGCAGTCCCTGCCGGGAGTACCAGCGAGCCTCGGCGATCTCTTCCCCGTCCACGCTGATCTCCTGCCCGCCCTCCGCGCGCGCGGTGAAGCCGAGCATGAGGCTCTGTGGCATGGGCCACGGCTGGCTGCCGACGTAGCAGACCTCGCTGACCCGCAGCCCGGTCTCCTCGCGGACCTCCCGGCGTACCGCCTGCTCCACCGACTCACCGGGCTCGACGAAACCGGCCAGGACGGAGACCCGCCTGGCCGGCCAGTGCTTGTTGCGTGCGAGCAGGCACCGGTCCTCGTCGTCGGTCACCGCCATGATGACGGCCGGGTCCACGCGGGGGAAGTGCTCACTGCCGTCATTGATGCAGCGGCGCGCGTGGCCAGCGGCGACCACCTCCGTGAGCTCGCCGCAGCGGGGGCAGTGGGTGTGCGTGGCGTGCCAGTTGGCCATTGCCACCGCGTGGGTGAACAAACCGGCGTCGCGGTCGTTGAGCAGCGCTGCCGCCTGCCGTAGGCCGGTTGGGCGCACGCCCGGTTCGGGGGGCAGCATCGGCCCGGTGCCCACCGGCGGGGCGGGACGGGCACCCAGGCCACCGACGGGCCCGGCCACCCCGAAGTAGGCGGTGCCGGTGTCGCCGACGCCCAGCAGGAAACGCACACCCTCAGGCGCCTCAGCAGGTGGGACGAGGATGAGCTCGGCATTGCCGCGGCCGAACCCCACCATCGCCTGCCCGCTGTCCAGCACGAGCACCCGGGTTGCCTGGTCCGCCCAGGTAGCAGCCAGCCACTCCTCGTCGTCACGGTGCGCGCTCGCGCGGTCGACGGTGCCGCGGGCCAGGATCAGCCCGCTCAGCCGCCCGCTGCTCCCCGGCGTATGGCGGTCTGCTACCACTGGCCTCACGTAGCCACCGCAGGGAGCCCTGCGCAGTCGGAGGGTCCTGGCTGGCATCCCGACGGGATGCCGGGGCTCCGGCGAGCGTCTTCGTTGACGTCGTCACGGCTGTCCATGACCATCCCTCCCTCCCGGCTGATCACCGGCACTCTAAGACGCATTGGGCCACCCTGACTAGAGCCAGCCGGCCCACAGGGACGCTGCCAGGGGCTTCCTGCCGCACGGCAATGGTAGGACGCTGGTCCTCCTCTTGTTAGCCTGCGTTCAGCCTCTGGTAGTTCGCTGTCCATCCAGGCGAGTCTAAGTCACTTGTTACCCGCCAGTCACTGGCGCGAGAAGGGTCAGCGCCCGGCCTGCGGGACGCCTTCGACGAGGGCCGCCAGGCCAGCCTCGTCCAGCAGGTCCGCGGGACGCAGCGTCAGGTCGTGACGCACGTAGTGGAAGCCTGCGCCCACCTGGCGCAGTGGCACACCAGCCAGCCGTGACCAGGCCAGACGGTAGGCCGCCAACTGGACGGCGGCAGCTTGGAACTCCCCCTGGGAGGCTGGCGGGTCACCGGTCTTCCAGTCCAGGACGTCGTAGTGGCCACCGGGGCTGGCGAACACCGCGTCGATCCGGCCCGCTACGACGCGCCCGGCGACCGGGGTCTCGAACGGGACTTCCACCTCCACCGGCCAGCGGTTGCCCCACTCACCCGCCTCGAACTGCTTGCGCAGCCGGAGCAGGTCCGCCGCGTCCGCGCCGTCGCGGCCCGCGGCGTCCGCCAGGCCCGCGGTAGGGTCGTCCGCGGCGCCCGGCAGGTCCAGGGGGTCGATCAGCCGCTGCTGGCTGAACCGCTCCTCCAGCCACCGGTGGAAGGCCGTGCCCCGGCGGGCGTGGCGAGCCGGCGGCCGCGGCATCGGCCGGCGGATCTCCCCGGCGAGCCGTGCTGGGTCGGCTGCCATGGTCACCAGCGACGAAACCGTCAGCCTGCCTGGCAGCCCGACCACGGTGCCCGCCTCTTCGCGGCGTTCGGCGAGCTCAGCGAGCAGCAGGCTCGTGTCACGCACCCAGGCACGCGCCAGCTCCCGGTCAGCCGCGCTGAGCGCGCGGAGCTGCCCCGGCGCTAGTCCGCTGCCCGCTGCCCGCACGCCAGCCGTCCCATGGCCCGCCCCGGCCACGCCCGCCGCGGCATCGCCGGCGAGGGGCCGGGCCGGCGCGGCTGTGGCGTGGGCGGCTAGCGGGTGCGTGGCCATGGCCTGGGCGGCCAGGGCCTCCTCGACCATGGCGGCGGCCTCGCGGACGGCGGCGACCCGGCTGCCAGACTCCTCGGCGGGCCAGTGCGCGGTGGCGGGTTCGGTGAGCGCCGGGTTCTGCGCGTCCTCCTCAGGTGCCGGGGCCCAGTGGACCACGGTGCCCACACCCGTCTCACACGCCTCGCGCACCTCGGTCAGGAACACCGACGGGCCGAGCGGGTGCGTCCCCTCACCCCACCAGTAACCGCTGCAGGCCACCCAGAATGCGGCCCTGGTGACCGCCACGTAGGCCAGCCGTCGCTCCTCGGCCAGGTCACGGGCTGCGCACGCGGCGTCGAAGCCCGCCAGCGACGCCGTGGTCAGGTCCGGCAGCGCTGGCAGGTCGCTGGCGTCACCACGCAGGGCGAACGGGACCAGGCGGGGGTTCTCGGTCCAGCGCGTGGCAACCCGTGGCCTGGCCGGGAAGACGCTCGCCCGCTGGCCAGCGGACAGCCCCGGCACCACCACAGCGTCCCATTGCAGGCCTTTCGCCGCATGCACGGTCGTGAGGGTCACGGCATTGGCACCGCTCGGCTGTGCTGGCTCCAGGCCGAACTCCTCGGACTCCGCGGCACTCAGGTAGGCGAGGAAGGCACCCAGTGTCGGCTCGTTCTCACCGTCGGCGAAGGCGGCCGCGGCGTCCCCGAACGCGTCCAGGTCGGCGCGGGCACCCGCGGGGTCGCGGCCGGGTTGCGCAGCCACCTCCACGTCCAGCCCGAGTACCCGCTCCACCTCACCCACGAGTTCGGAGAGCGGACGGCCCACGTGTGCCCGCAGCATTCGCATCTCCGCGGCGAGCGCGCTCAGCCGCGCGTAGCCCGTGGGCGAGTACGCGCGCCGGTCACCGAGGTCGTCCAGGGCTTCGACAAGGCTGCCCGGCTGCACAGTCAGGTCGGTCACGGCACTGGCGAGCGCGTCCGGTGCCGGTGCGCCGGTCCCCGCCGCCGCAAGCCCCGCCGAACCACGCCCCGCGGCGTCAGGCCCGGACGCACCAGTCCCGGGCGCGTCACCGCCGGCGGCAGCGGTGCCGGGGGCTGCCCGCCCGTGGTCTCGTGCCAGCTCCCTGGCCCGCCTGCCCAGGGCCATGAGGTCACGCGGGCCGATCCGCCACCGGGGCCCCGTGAGCAGCCTGGCCAGCGGCACCGACCCAGCCGCGTCATGCAGCACGCGCAGGGTGGCCACGACGTCCGCCACCTCGGGGACGGTGAGCAGCCCGCCGAGCCCGACGACCTCCACCGGTATCCCGCGCGCCTCCAGGGCGCAGCGCAGCGCCGGGAACTGTGACCGCTTGCGGCACAAGACCGCAATGCCGGAGGGCTGCAACGGCCCGTGCCCAGGGTCGGGCCAGGGCACACCGTCGGGCGCGAGTTCCACGGGCAGGCTGAGCAACCCCGCGACCTGCTCAGCTACCCAGGCAGACTCGCCAGCGGCGGTGTCGTGCAGCGCACACAGCGCCATGCCCCGCCCGGTCCGTGACGGCGGGGGGACCAACTGCGGCACGTCGAGCAGGTCGCTGGCCAGCCCTTCGCGCAGCCTGGCGGCGACGTCCAGCACCCGCTCGGTGTTACGGAAGCTGGTGGACAGCACCGTGGCCCGGGCCGGCCGGCCGCTGCGCGTCGGGAACTGGTGGGTGAAGCGGGCGAGGTTGCCCGCACTGGCACCACGCCAGCCGTAGATCGACTGGCATGGGTCACCCACGGCGGTGACCGGGTGGCCCCCGCCGAAGAGCGCACGCAACAGGACGAGCTGGGCGTGGCTGGTGTCCTGGAACTCATCGAGCAGGACCACCGGGTACCTGGCGCGTTCGGCCGCGCCGACCTCCGGGTGGCGGGCGGCGATCCGGGCTGCCAGGACCACCTGGTCGCCGTAGTCCATGACGCCCCGCGCCGCCTTGGCCTCCGCATAGGCCACCACCAGCGGCAGGAGTTGCTCGCGGGCCCGCTGCTGCCCGCAGATCCGGCGGACCTTGGCGGTCACATGGCCCGGCAGCACCGCCCGGGCGCGTGCCAGCCACTGCCCGGCCCCATACACCTCGCCCGGTTCGCGCAGGTGCTCGGCCAGTTCACCAGCGAGTGCGAGCACGGCCGCGGTGACCTCGGGCGGGGACCAGGTGACCGCGTCCATCGGCCCCGCGTAGGCCCCCACCACGCGGGCCGCGATCTGCCACGCGACCGCGGGGGTCACCAGCCGCAGCGTCGGCTCCAGAGCTTCGCGCAGTGCATGGTCGGCAACAAGCCGGGCCGCGTAGGCATGGTAGGTGGAGACGTTCGGCTCGCCGTCCAGGCCCTCCGCGGGCTGCTCACCGTCGCTGAGGTGTTCGCGTCCCCCGGGCTGCCCCGCGTCCGGGGCATGCTCCGCTGCGCCGGCCTGCCGGTCCACGGTGCCGAGCCCGGCGCGGCGCAGGCCGGTCAGGCGTGCCCGGACGCGCTGGCCGAGTTCGGCGGCTGCCTTGCGGGTGAAGGTGAGCCCGAGCACCCGCTCGGGATGGACCATGCCGTTGGCCACCAGCCACACCAGGCGGGCGGCCATGGTCTCGCTCTTGCCCGAGCCCGCCCCCGCGACCACGGCCAGCGGGGCCAGCGGCGCAGCGATCACCGCTGCCTGCTCGGATGTGGGTTCAGGCAGGCCGAGGAGCCGCGCCAGGTGCGCGGGACTGTAACGCACTGTGTCGTCAGCGGTCATAGGCCCACACGGCTGTCGTTCATGACCCCACCTGCGCACCCTCGGGGTGGACGGGACAGCACGGCTTCACCGGGCAGTTGCGGCAGCCCGTGTTGGCCCTGGCCTCGAACAGCGGCCCCGCCATCCCCGCGGCCACGGTCCGGACGAGCTCGGCGGCCCACCCTGGCTCGGGATCCTCGCTGAGCGCTCGCTGCTGCTGCACCCGCACCGCGGTCTTCAGGCTCGCCTTGCCGACCTGGACCAGCTCGGCCCCGCCGGGCTCGGTCAGCCCAAGGTGCTCGAAGGCGCCCAGCGCCACACACAGCTGGTACACGCCGAGCTGGGGGTGGCGGTCCATCTCGGTGTCAGACGGGTGCGCGGAGCCCGTCTTCAGGTCCACCACCACAGCCCTGCCGTCGCTGTCGCCCTCCAGCCGGTCCACCCTGCCGGTGACCTCCACATCCCCGGTGCGGACACGGAATGACTCCTCCGTGGCCAGCAGGTCACGCGGGTGGTCGCGGTGCCAGCTGAGGAACTTCTCCACCATGGCCTGGGCCTGTTCACGCTGCCGCTCGCTGTACCAGGGGCTGCCGAAGTCGAGGTGGTGCCAGATCTCGTCGATGCGCACACCGATCGCGGACTCGTCCGCGCCGTCGGCGGCGAGCACCGCAGCGGCGTGGATGATCGTCCCGAAGTGCCGGGCGACCCCCTCGTTGCGGGCGCCGGCGGCGACCTCGAGCAGCCAGCGCAGCCCACACTGGGCGAACTTCTCCACGACAGACGGCGACACCCGCAGTGGCGAGTCCGTGAGCGGGCCCAGGCCGGAGACCGTCGTGAGCTGGTACCACTGGCGCGGGTGGGCGCCCCGGACCCCGGCGGCCGCGAGCCTGGCAAGCTGTCCGGCGGCCAGCCTGCGCAGGGGCGCGGGCACGGCCGGGTCCGACGCGTTGCGGCGCAGGTCAGCCGTGAGCGCTGGCAGCGAGAGCCAGCGGCGGGCACTCCCCGCGACCTGTTCGGCCGTGATGTCCTCCCCGGCCAGTTCGGCCAGGAAACGCGATGGCCGCTGCTCCCCGTCGTCGCTGCCGGCAGCGGTCACGACCAGCAGCCGCCGGGCACGCGTCGCCG